>JBAUUM010000794.1:0-6530 GCA_049582705.1 Actinocatenispora sp. | reverse complement strand
GCCGGGGCCAGGCGCCCGGCACCGGGTGCTCGCGCACGGACCATCCCGAGGCCCGCAGGCCGTCGCAGACCCGGCGGTCGTACGTGTTGCCCCCGCTCGGCGTCGACGGGTCGTCGATGTCGTTGGGCAGTACGACGTGCACCGCGGTCACAGGGTCCGCTCGTAACTCGCCCATGCGACGTGCGACTCGTGCAGCGTGACGGTGACGCCCGCGAGCCCGCGTGCGCCGTCGCCCAGGGCACCGGTGTGCACCCGGTCGACGATCCGGTCCGCGATCACCCGGGCCAGCGCCTCGGTGGAGGTGTTGACGCCGGCGAACACAGGTTCGTCGTCCAGGTTGCGGTAGTTGAGTTCGGCGAGTACGGCGTGCAGTTCCCCGGTGGCCCGGCCGATGTCGACGACGATGTTGTCCGCGTCGAGCTCGGACCTTCGGAACGTCGCATCGACGACGTACGTCGCCCCGTGCAGCCGCTGCGCGGGACCGAACACCGCGCCGCGGAAGCTGTGGGCGATCATCACGTGGTCCCGGACGGTCACACTGAACATGGGTCACGCTCCGTCGTAGGTGACGAGGTGGCAGAGCGCGGGCAGGGCGCCCGTCGCCAGCCGGGGAAGCACGTCGGGCAGCTCGTCGAACCGGCACTCACCGGTGATCAGGGCGTCGAACGCGGGATCGCGGAGCAGTTCGAGGGCGAGCGCGCGGCGCTCGGCGAGGGTGCGGCCCGGCCGGCGGGACGGCGCGACGGTGCCGACCTGGCTGCTGCGGATGCTCAGCCGGCCGGGGTGGAAGGAGCCGCCCAGCGACAGGGTGACCGGTCGGTCGCCGTACCAGCTCAGCTCGACGACGGTGCCCTCCGGCGCGAGCAGGTCCAGCGACCGCTGCAGCCCGGCCGAGGTCGCGCTGGCGTGGACGACGAGGTCGCGGTTCCCGTCCGCGTCCGGCGGCGCGACGAACTCGACGCCGAGCGCCGCGGCCACCTCGGCACGGGTCGGGTCGGTGTCGACCAGCTGGAGTCGCACCCCGGGGAACCGGGCGAGCAGGCGCGCGACGCAGCACCCGACCATGCCCGCGCCGACCACCGTCACCCGGTCCCCGATGAGGGGTGTTGCGTCCCACAGGGCGTTCACCGCGGTCTCCACGGTGCCGGCCAGTACGGCCCGGGCCGGCGGTACCCCGTCGGGTACCGGGACCACCGCGTCGGCGGGCACCACGTACGCGGTCTGGTGCGGGTACAGGCAGAACACGGTGCGGCCGAGCAGCGGCCCGGGGCCCCGCTCGACGACGCCCACGTTGAGGTAGCCGTACTTCACCGGCGCCGGCAGGTCGCCCTCCTGGTACGGGGCCCGCATCGTGGCGTACTGGTCGGCCGGCACGTGTCCGGAGAACACGAGGGTCTCGGTGCCCCGGCTGATGCCCGAGTAGCGGGTGCGGACGAGCACGTCGCCGTCGCCGGGGTCGGGCAGCGTGACCGGTCGGATCTCGCCCTCGCCGGGGGTACGCAGCCAGAACGCATGAGCCTGTCGGGTCACCGCGTCCTCCTGGACCGAACCGAACGGTGGCTTCCACCGTGTCTACTGGGAGGTCGTCGTACACCCATCATCACGGAGACACGGTGCCCACGGTTCGAATCGGCCCGGTGCTCGGGCTGGTTGTCCAGGTTGTCCTGTTGGCCGCGCTGGCCGGGACCGTCGGTCTCGGCGTGCCCGGCTGGCTCGTCGGCGGCGGGTACGCCCTCGGCCTGTGCGGCGTGCTCTCCCTCGGCCTGCACCGGTCCGGTGCCCGGGGGCTGGGGCCGGCCGACCGGGTCACGGCGACCCGGGCGGTACTCGTGGGCGGCGTGGCGGCGTTGACCGCGGCCTCGTTCGTGCGGCCCGTGCCCGTCGCGGTCCTGGTCGTGATCACGGTGGTGGCGCTGGTACTCGACGCCGTGGACGGCAGGGTCGCCCGGCGTACCGGCACCGCCAGCGCGTTCGGCGCCCGTTTCGACATGGAGACCGACGCGTTCCTCATCCTGGTGCTCAGCGTGTACGTCGCGCCCCTTCTCGGCGTCTGGGTGCTCGCGATCGGTCTGATGCGGTACGCGTACCTGGTGGCGACGTGGCTGGTGCCGTGGCTGCCCGGCCGTCTGCCGCCCCGGTACTGGCGCAAGGTGGTCGCGGCGGTCCAGGGGATCGTCCTGGTGTCGGCGGCCTCCGGCGTACTGCCCCGACCGCTGACGGTGGTCGTGGTGCTGGCGGCGTTGGTGTTGCTCGTCGAGTCGTTCGGCCGGGACGTGGTCTGGCGCTGGCAGGACCGACCCGCCCGGGTGCTGCGGCCCCGGGCCGCGTCGGTGGCGGGGACCGAGCCGGAGTCGTGACGGCGGCGAGCGGCCAGGGTCCGTTCGAGGCGGAGGGAGAGGTCCGGTGAGCCGGTTCGAGGCGGTCCTGTTCGACGCGGGGGACACGTTGATCCGATTGTGCGGCAGCGGGGAGCGGTTGCTGCACCGGGCCGCGTCCGACCTGGGCGTCGCCGGCCTGGAGCCCGCGGCCGTCGCGGACGTGTGGCGGCGGGTGCTGGCGCGCGGCAGCACGGCCGAGGAGTTGGCGAAGGGCCGTGACCTGTCCACCGCGCAGCACCGCGCGGTGTGGACCGCCCTGTACGACGCGGCCGGCTGCGAGGCGTTGGCGCCGGGGCTCAGCGCGGCGCTGTATGCCCGTACGGTGCACGCGGAGTCGTGGGAGGCGTTCCCGGACACCCTGCCCACGTTGCGCGCGCTGCGCGAGCGGGGACTGCCGGTCGGGGTGGTCAGTGACACCGGGTTCGACCTGCGGCCGGCCATGGAGCTACTGGGCCTCGCGCCGTTCCTGGACGCCATGGTGATGTCGTTCGAGTACGGCGTCTGCAAGCCGGCCGCCACCGTGTTCCGTACGGCGTGCGACCGGTTGGCGGTCGACCCGGCCCGGACCCTGATGGTCGGCGACAACCCGCTCACCGACTCCGGTGCCGTGGCCGCGGGGCTGTGCGTGTTTCTGCTGCCACCGCCCGCGAAGACGGGGCCCCGAGGGCTCGGGCACATCCTGTCGCTGGTCTGACGGCCCGCGCGCCGTTCCCGGTACTGCCCGTCATCGACCCCTGCCCGGCTGGCGCCGCGCCGTCCTGACCTGCCGTTCGACCACGTCCGACGCCATACCGTGTCAGCTTGGCGCCGTTGGTGGCGCCATATTGAGCCAAGGTGGCTTGCTTTGGCGCCATCATGGTGTCATGATGGCGGCATGGACATCACGTCATACGTCGACTCGCTCCGCCAGGAGCTCGCGACGGCCGCCGAGGCCGGCGGACCGGAAGCCCGCGTCCTGGCGGAACGCCTCACCGCACCCCTCGAATCGGCCGTCCGGCTCACCCTCCTGGAGGCGCTGTCCGCCGCGGCGAGTGAGATCACCCGCGACCTCGCGCCCGGCTCGGTGGACCTCCGCCTCCGCGGGCGTGAACCCAGCTTCGTGGTGACGCCGCCACCCACCGACGAACCGTTCGACCAGCCCGAGCCGCCGGCGGCCGGTGCCCCGCCGTCGGTCGCGCCGGACGGCGAGGAGGGTGCCGCCGCGCGGATCAACTTCCGCCTCGGCGAACACCTCAAGGGGCGGATCGAGGACGCCGCCGGTCAGGCGGGGCTCTCGGTCAACGCCTGGCTCGTCCGGGCCGCCGCGGCCGCGCTGGACACCCACGAACGCAGCCGCCGACCCGAACGCTCCGTGGCTCGCGGTGGGGAGCGCTACACCGGCTGGGTGCGCTGACCGGCACGTCGCCGTGCACCCGACGCCCACCATCCGCCCCGGCAGGGACATCCCGCCCACACACCCGAAGGAACCACCATGCCCACTTTCGACACCCCCGAGCCCATCTCGGCCGTCCTCGATCTGGTCGTCGGCGACCTCGGCATCACCGCCACCGACCGTGGTGAGACGAGCGTCGAGGTACACCCGAGTGATCCGTCGAGCGAGCCCGACGTGCGCGCCGCCGAACAGACCCGCGTCGAGTACGCGGACGGCAGGCTGCTGGTCAAGGCGCCGAAACAGCGCCGCGCCGGCCTCTTCGGCAAGCCCGGCTCGATCGACGTGACGATCGAGCTCCCGACCGGCTCACGGGTACAGGCCGACGGTTCGGTACTGGCGCTGCGCGGTGTCGGTCTGCTCGGCGAGAGCCGGATCCGGGCCGGCGTCGGCAACATCCAGCTCGACCGCACCGGCGCCCTCGACGCGCACACCGGTGCCGGTGGCATCGTCGTCAACCGGGTCACCGGCCGGGCCGAGCTGAACACCGGGTCCGGCCGGGTGGACGTGGCTGAGGTCGACGGTCCCTTGACCGTCAAGAACTCCAACGGCGCCAGCCGGATCGGTCGGGTCACCGGCGACCTGCGGGTCAACGCGGCCAACGGCGAGATCTCCGTCGACACCGCCCAGGCCGGCGTCACGGTGAACACCGCCAACGGCGACATCCGCGTCGGCGAACTGGTCCGGGGCACGGCCTCGTTCCGGACCGCGTTCGGCGAGATCGACGTCGCCATCGCGTCCGGCACCGCCGCCCGCCTCGACGCCCACACGCACTTCGGCAAGGTGCACAGCCAGCTGGAGCCGGTGGACAGCCCGAAACCCTCCGACGAGTCCGTCGACGTGCGTGCCCGCACCAGCTACGGCGACATCGTGATCCGACGTTCCCACACCCAGCACTGACCGAACCAAAAGGAGCACGGGGATGACCACCGCCATCCGCACCCAGTCGGCGATCACGGTCGCCGGACTGCGCAAGTCGTACGGGGACAACCGGGTACTCGACGGCGTCGACCTCACCGTCGCCGAGGGCACCATCTTCGCGCTGCTCGGCCCCAACGGCGCCGGCAAGACCACCATGGTGCAGATCCTGTCCACCCTCATCGCCGCCGACGAGGGCCGGATCCGCGTCGCCGGCAACGACCTGACAACCGAACCCGACGCGGTACGCGCCGCGATCGGCGTCACCGGCCAGTTCTCCGCGGTCGACAAGCTGCTCACCGGGCAGGAGAACCTGCTGCTGATGGCCGACCTGCAGCATCTCGCCCGGGGCGTGGGCCGGCGTCGGGCCGCCGAGCTGCTCGACCAGTTCGACCTGGCCGACGCCGCGAGGAAGCCGGCCGGCACGTACTCCGGGGGCATGCTGCGCCGCCTCGATCTCGCCATGACCCTGGTCGGCAGCCCGCGGCTGATCTTCCTCGACGAGCCCACCACGGGCCTCGACCCGCGCAGCCGCCGCACCATGTGGCAGATCATCCGGGGTCTCGCGGCGGACGGGGTCACGATCTTCCTCACCACGCAGTACCTGGACGAGGCCGACCAGCTCGCGGACCGGATCGCCGTGCTGGACCGCGGGACGCTGGTCGCGGAGGGGACCGCCGAGGAACTCAAGCGGCGCGTCCCCGGCGGGCACATCCGGCTCCAGTTCGCCGACCACGACCAGTACGAGTCGGCCGTCGGTGTCCTGGACGCGACCACCGCCCGCGACGACCAGACCCTCAGCCTCCAGGTCCCCAGCGACGGGAACGTCCGGTCGCTGCGCGCCCTGCTCGACCGGCTCGACGGCGCGTCCATCGAGGTGCTCGACCTGTCCATCCACACGCCCGACCTCGACGACGTCTTCCTCGCCGTCACCGGCCACTCCACCGAAGAGAAGGTCAGCCAGCGATGAGCACACTGAGCTACGCGGTCACCGACTCGGCCACCATGCTGCGCCGCAACCTCCGCCACATCTGGCGCTACCCGTCCATGACCGTGCTGCTGGTCGGCACGCCGGTGGTGCTGATGCTGCTGTTCGTGTACGTGTTCGGCGGCACGCTCGGCGCCGGGCTCGGCGGCGTGTCGGGCGGTCGCGCGGCGTACGTCAACTACGTGACACCGGGCATCATCCTGCTCACGATCGCCTCCGGCGCGCAGGGCACCGCCATCTCGGTCGCCATGGACATGACCGAGGGCGTCATCGCGCGGTTCCGCACCATGGCCATCTGGCGTCCCTCGGTACTGACCGGACATGTACTCGGCAGCATGATCCAGGGGCTGCTCGCGGTCGGTGTCGTCGTGGGCGTCGCGCTGCTCGTCGGCTTCCGGCCGATCGCGGGACCGGTCGCCTGGGTCGCGGCCGTCGGTGTCCTCGCGATGATCACCCTCGCGCTGACCTGGCTGGCCGTCGCCCTCGGCCTCGTCACCAAGAGCGTGGAGAGCGCCAGCAATCTGCCGATGTTCATGATGCTGCTGCCGTTCCTCGGCAGCGGGTTCGTCCCCACGGACTCGATGCCGACGGCGCTGCGGCTGTTCGCCGACTACCAGCCGTTCACGCCGGTCAACGAGACGCTGCGTGGTCTGCTGCTGGGCGGACCGATCGGCAACCAGGCGGTGATCGCCGCAGCCTGGTGCGCCGGCATCACCGTGGTTTCGTACCTCTGGGCGAAGCGGCTGTACAACCGTCGAGTGGTGCGGTAGCGGTCGTACCCACCGGGCCGGGCCGGACACCGTGGACGGTGTCCGGC
>JBAUUM010000793.1:0-14115 GCA_049582705.1 Actinocatenispora sp. | reverse complement strand
GTCCCGCCGCCGTCCGCTCCCCTGCCATGCTCGTCCCTCCATCCGCGCCGCCGCCTCCGACCGTGGCCCGCTCGGAGGCGGCGCGCGACCCTCTCGACCTGGCCGGCCCGATCGTAATGCGGACGACGGGCAGGCCCGCGCCCGTTACCGTCGCGGCATGGGCCAGAACGACGTCGACGGTCTCCCGGCCTCCCGGGTGGCCGTGCTGCTGGTCGACTTCCAGAACCAGTTCTGTCATCCGGCCGCGTGCGGGAGCGGACCGGTGGGCAACACGAACAACGCCCGGGCCGCGCACCGGGCCACCGAGTTCGCCGCCCGGGCCGCGGCCATCGGCGCCCCGGTCGTGTACTCGCAGCAGGTCTACGACCCGGAGCGTTCCACCCCGCGGCAGCGGCACTGGGACGAGCAGCTGGGGCTGTGCCGGGCCGGGTCCTGGGAGGCGGAGCTGTTCGTCGAGCCGGTACCCGCCGCCACGGTGATCACCAAGTACCGCTTCGACATCTGGCAGAGCACCGAGTTCCTCGACTTCCTGGACCGGCATGAGGTGGAAGGCCTGGTCATCGCCGGCGTGGAGCTGCGCTGCTGCGTACTGTTCGCGGCCATGGGAGCCGACGAGCGCGGGTACCGGTTCGTGGTGCCGCAGGATCTGGTGTCCGGGCTGGACGAGGGTGACGCCACGTACAACGGGGCGGCCCGCGAGCTGCTGCGCGCCACCTACGACGCCCCGGACCACGCGGAGCCGCTGCTGACGTCGTGGCTGCCGAGCTGAGTTCTGCCGGAGCCGCCGTGCCCAGCCCGGCGCGACCTGCCCGCCAGAGCCGGCCCGGACCGCCGGCCCGAGCCGCCGGCCCGAGCGTCGCGCGGCGGGCCGGTCCGGGTCAGGTCCCGGCGAGGTCGGTCAGGAAGCCACGCAGCGCGCGATGGTACGGGTCGACCGTGGTGAGGTCCACGTACTCCTCGGGGCCGTGCTGTCCGTCGCCGCCGACTCCGAAGATGACCGCGTCGATGCCCCGCTGCGAGTAGAAACGGCTGTCCGCCGCGCCGTGCTTGCGCAGGAATCCCGCCGGGTAGCCCTCCCGACGGGCGGCCCGACGCAGCGCGGCGACCTCCGGGCGGTCCCGGTCGACCCGGTGCGGCGGGTCGATCCGGTGCACGGTCACCGTGACGCCCGGCTCGCAGAAGCCGCGCAGGTACCCGGCGACCTCGTCGGGACCGCCGGAGGTCAGGTCGACGTCGTCGGCCGGGAAGCGGATGTCGAGCCGGGCCCGGGCGTGGGCCGGGATCTGGTTGACGGCCGTGTTGTCCGTGTCGATGTGGGCCACGTTGACCGTGGTACGCCACACCTCCGCCGCGGGCTCCGGGTAACGCTCCATCAGCCGGTCGATGCTGCGCATCAGCTTGAGCAGCGCGTTGTCGCCGAGCCACGGGTACGCGCCGTGTCCGCCGCGGCCCCGCGCGACCAGCGACACCTCGGTGATGCCCTTGGAGTCGACGACCAGTTCCAGGCCGCTGTGTTCCCCGATGACCACGAAGTCGCCGCGTACGCCCTGCTCCAGCTGGTGCCGGGTGCCGTGGTGACCGCCGATCTCCTCGTCGGTGACCAGTTGCAGGGCGATCGGGTACGGCAGCACGGTGGCCAGTTCCCGGAACACGGTGGCGAGGACCAGCGCCGAGACCTTCATGTCCTGGGCGCCGCGCGCGTACAGCCGGTCGCCGTCGTGGCGCGGTACGAACTGCTCCGGCGCCGCCGGCACCACGTCGAGGTGCGCGTTGAGGATGACCCGGAACGTCTCCGGCCTGCGGTCCCCGACGTACAGCAGGGCGCTGGGACGGCCGTCCGAGCAGAACCGTTCCACGGTGGGACCCGGGCCGACCAGGTCCAGGACGAGGTCCAGCGCGCGCCTCAGGTCGTCCGGGCGCTCGGCGGTGGAGGGCACGGCGAGCAGCCGCACCGCGGCCTCCAGCAGCTGTTCGGGGTCCACCAGGTCATCCTGCCCGACGTGCCGGACCGGCACACCGGACCGGGATCTGCGGCGCTGGGACGGCCGGCGCGAGACGGCGGCGCGGCGCCGGCCACGGGGCGGGTCAGGGAAGCTCGAAACGCCCGCCGTCGGAGATGAACGCGGCCGCCTGGTCGACCAGCTCCATCCGGGGGGTGGTGCCGGCGCGCCGCAGCTCGTCCAGGATCGCCTGCTTGACCACGGGCACCGGGCGGCGCGCGTACCGGGCGTGCACCTGGTCGAAGATCGTCTGGTAGCGGAACCGGACAAACC
The DNA here is from genome assembly GCA_049582705.1 of Actinocatenispora sp. Taxonomy (GTDB): domain Bacteria; phylum Actinomycetota; class Actinomycetes; order Mycobacteriales; family Micromonosporaceae; genus Actinocatenispora. Next base: position 11,842 of record JBAUUM010000793.1, on the reverse strand, counting down.
GTCGGATTTCATCCTCAAGGTTGATCACGGTTTCGAGGCTAGAACAACGGACGGAATCGGGCGATCGTCCGACCGGTGGATTAGGGGATGTCCTGACGACCTCGGACACCCGCGCCGGGTCGCGGCAGGCGTAGGGGCGGGCTGGGCCGGATCGGGACCGGGGTCCGCTGGTCGGCGTCCCCACTGTGGACGGACCCGTCCGGGGGTCGGTCGCGGGATTCCCGAGCCGCCGACCCGGCCGCCGCCCCGGGTAGTGTCAGCCGCATCGCCCGACGATGAGGAGGCCCCCGGTGCCCGTGCTCGACATCCCGGTCCACACGCTCGACGGCACACCCACCACGCTCGGCGCTCTGGCGGACGGTCGCGCGCTGCTCGTGGTCAACGTGGCCTCGCGATGCGGGTTGACCCCGCAGTACACCGGCCTGGAGGAGTTGCAGGGCGAGTTCGGGCCGCGCGGCCTGACCGTGGTCGGCATGCCGTGCAACCAGTTCGGCGGGCAGGAGCCCGGCACCGCGGACGAGATCCAGTCGTTCTGCTCGGTCTCCTACGGGGTCACCTTCCCGATGACGGAGAAGGTGGAGGTCAACGGCGACGGACGGCACCCGATCTACCAGGAGCTGACCGCGACCGCCGACGCCGGGGGCGACGCCGGCGACGTGCAGTGGAACTTCGAGAAGTTCGTACTCACGGCGGACGGCGCGGTGCTGGGCCGGTTCCGGCCGCGGACCGACCCGCACGACCCGGCGCTGCTGGCCACGCTCGAGAAGGCGCTCACCGAGCGGTAGGGCCCATCCCCACCGCTCACCGAGCGGCAGGACCCAGGCCCAGAACCCGAGAGTCATCGGGTCTTTACTCCGGGGTGCGCAACGTGTACAACGTTGCATATTCCCCCTGGAGGTCCGATGCGTTCCCTTCGTGTCTTTCCTGCGCTCCTCGCTGCCATCCTCGGCGCGACCACCCTCGGCGCGTCCCTCTCCGCGCCGTCCGCCGCGGCCCCCGCATCCCGGCCCGACGCGGCACCGTCCCTGACCACCGTCGCCCCGCCGCTGGTCATCAACCGCGACTTCCCCGACCCCGACGTCTCCCACTTCGGCAGCACGTACTACGCGTACTCCACCAACAGCGGCAAGAACCTGCCCGTGGCGACCGCGCCCGCACCCGGCGGTCCATGGACCGTGTCGGGGTCCGACGGGCTGCCGAACCTCGGCGCGTGGGCCAGCGGCGGCCGCACCTGGGCACCCGACGTCTCGCAGCGCCCCGACGGTAAGTACCTGCTCTACTACGCGGCGCACAGCGTCGCGGCGAACACCCAGTGCATCGGGGCCGCGACGGCCAGCTCGCCGGCCGGACCTTTCACCCCGGTCGGTGCCGGAGCCCTGGTCTGCAACGCCGGTGAGGGCGGGGAGATCGACCCGTCGTCCTTCGTCGACACCGACGGCAGCCGGTACCTGCTGTACAAGAACGACGGCAACTCCATCGGCCGGGCACCGTCCCTGTGGCTGCAACGCGTCGCCGACGACGGCGTCACCTTCGTCGGGGCACGGCACGAACTGCTGCGCAACGACCGGGCCGACGAGGGCGGCGTGATCGAGGCGCCGGTGCTGGTGCACCGCCCCTCCCGGTACGTGCTGTTCTACTCGCAGGGCAACTACGGCGGCGACGCGTACGCCACCAGCTACGCGACCTCCGCCACGCTGACCGGCGCGTACACCAAGGCGTACCGGCCGCTGATGACCACCGCCAGTTTCGACAATTCGGTGCGCGGACCCGGCGGCGCGGACATCCTCGGCGACCGGATCGTCTTCCACGGCTGGATCAACAGCTACTCGGCCCGCGGCATGTACGTGGCCGACCTGGGGTGGACCGGCGACCTGCCGGTGGTGCGCGGCAGCCGGGTGCGCTACGAGGCCGAACGCGGCACGCTCAACGACTGCGCCGCCCGGGCCGACGCCGCGGCGTCCCAGGGCTCCGTGGTCGGGAAGATCGACTACGCGGACAGCTGGGTACAGATCGGCGTGTTCGCGCCGACCGCGGGCAACTACACCATCCACATCGGATACGCGGCGGGCTACGGCAACGCCCAGCAGACCCTGACCGTCAACGGGGGCAACGCGACCGTCGTCAACTACCCGGACCACGGCTGGGAGAACTGGCAGCAGGTCGGTGTCGGCGTGACCCTCAACGCGGGCGGGAACACGTTGCGGTTCACGCATCTCACCGCGTACGCGGAGCTGGACTTCATCGAACCCGCGTGAGCCGTCCGGTTCCCGCCTGAGCTACCCGAATCGCCTGCCCTACCTGCCTGAATCCCCGATGCGGCGGGCACCGCGCGGTGCACTATGACCGGGAGCGGTGTCCGGCCGCGGTGGCCACGGCGCCGCGGTCACCTGGCCCGCCACGCCTGGGCAGCACTCGGGGGAGCTCATGACCAGGTCCGTTGGCAGCATCGTGGCCGGAAGGTACGTCAAGTACCTGGTGATCCTCTTCTGGGTCGTCATCGTCGCGCTGACCGGTCCACTCGCCGGCAAGCTGTCCGGTGCGGAGTCCAACGACGCCAAGTCGTGGCTGCCGGGCAGCGCCGAATCCACCCGGGCGCTGGACATCCAGTCGACGTTCACCTCACCGAACACGATTCCCGCCGTCGTGGTGTACGAGCGTCCCGGCGGGCTGACCGATGCCGACCGCACGAAGGTCCTCGACGACGCGCGCAAGTTCGCCGCGCTGCCCGGGCTGGACGGCAAGGTCACCGGCCCGATCCCCGCCCGCGACAAGCAGGCGGCGCAGACCATCGTGCCGCTCAACCTGGGCAAGGACGGCTTCGACAAGGCCGGCGACGTCGTCGCGGACATGAAGCGCACGGCCCGTACCGACGCCCACGGGCTGCGCACACACATCACCGGCCCGGCGGGCAACGCGGCCGACTCCAGCGAGGCGTTCGCCGGCATCGACAGCACCCTGCTGGTCGCCACGGTCGCCGTGGTCGTGGTGATCCTGCTGATCACCTACCGCAGCCCGCTGCTGTGGATTCTGCCGGTGGCCTCCGCCGGCATCGCCCTGACCGTGGCGCAGGCGGTCATCTACCTGCTCGCGGCGCACACCGGCCTGACCGTCAACGCGCAGAGCGCCGGCATCCTGACCGTACTGGTCTTCGGCGCCGGTACCGACTACGCGCTGCTGCTGATCGCCCGGTACCGGGAGGAACTGCGCCGGCACACCGACCGGCACGAGGCCATGGCGGTCGCCCTGCACCGGGTCGGTCCGACGATCCTGGCCAGCGGCTCCACCGTCGTACTGGGCATGCTGTGTCTGCTGCTCGCGAAGACCAACTCCACCAAGGGGCTCGGGCCGGTCGCCGCGATCGGCATCGTGGTGGGCCTCGCCGTCATGCTGACCCTGCTGCCGGCCCTGCTGGTCACCGTCGGGCGGTGGATCTTCTGGCCGGCCCGCCCGCACCACGGTTCGCCCGAACCGACCACCACGGGGCTCTGGGCCCGGACCGGCATGCGGATCTCGCACCGGCCACGCAGTACGTGGATCAGCACGGCGCTGGTCCTCGGCGCGCTCGGCGTCGGCATCCTGCAGCTCAACGCCACCGGGTTGAGCAACGCCGAATCCTTCCGCGGCGACCCCGACTCCGTCGTCGGCGAGAAGGTCCTGGCCGAGCACTTCCCGGCGGGCGCAGGCAGTCCGGTCGTGGTGGTGGCCGACAGCGCGAAGGCCGAGCGGGTGCGTACCGCGTTCGCGTCGACCCCGGGCATCGACCCGAGGACCGTCACCAAGCCGGTCAACCGGCGCGGGCACACGTACCTGCAGGGCGTCATGTCGGCCGCCCCGGACAGCCGGGCCGGGTACGACACGGTCGAGCGGGTCCGGTCCCGGGTACACGCGGTGCCCGGGGCGGACGCGCTCGTCGGTGGCAACTCCGCGATCAACCTGGACGTACAGAAGGCGGCCCGCTACGACCGTGACGTGATCATCCCGGTCGTGCTGGCCGTCGTGTTCCTCGTACTGGTGCTGCTGCTGCGGGCACTGGTCGCGGCGCTGCTGCTGATGGCCACGGTGGTGTTGTCCTTCGCGGCGGCGCTGGGCGCGAGCGCCCTGGTCTTCCGGCACCTGTTCGGGTTCTCGGGCACGGACACGGCGCTCGCGCTGTTCGTGTTCGTCTTCCTGGTGGCCCTGGGGATCGACTACAACATCTTCCTGATGAGCCGGGTACGGGAGGAGTCCGCCCGGCACGGCACCCGCCCGGCGGCGCGAATCGCCCTGGCCGCGACCGGCGGCGTGATCACCTCCGCCGGTCTGGTACTGGCCGGCACCTTCGCGGTCCTCGCCACCCTGCCGTTGACGTTCTTCGCCGAGATCGGTTTCGCGGTGGCGTTCGGCGTGCTGCTGGACACGATCGTGGTGCGGTCCATCCTGGTCACCGCGCTCAACCTGGACATCGGCCGGCACATCTGGTGGCCGAGCCGGCTGACCCGGGTGCCCGACGACACCACCGGCAGCCGGCTGGTCACCGGCCGGACGTACGGTCGGCACGCCCGCCGGGAGCACTGACCGGGTGGCTGCCGGGTCGGCGTCCGCGATGGCGGGATCCCGGTCTCAGAGCGGGTGGTAGGTCCCGGGCTGACCGCAGACGTGACGCTCGAACGCCCGCCTGGCCCGCCGCATGTCCCGCGCGTCGAGTTCGGGGCTGCCGCCGTCGCGCATGTACTCGCGGTGGCCGCACTCGCCGCAGTAGACCCGAGTCAGGGGTGGCGGCGTGAACGAGTGCGGACGGCCGGGTCCGCGGACGCCGCGCTCGTCGGACCGCACGCTCGCACCGAAGTAGAAAGCGCAACCGACGGCGATCATCACCCCGATCACCGCCGCGCCCACCACGAGGCTGTCGACCTCCTCGGCGGGCCTGCCGGCGACGCTGGCCACGTAGCCGCCCAGGACGACGCCGACGGCGAGGCACGCCAGCGCCAGCAGGCCCCACCGCCGGCGGAGCGTCCGGGTGCCCCGGGCGCTGTACACCCGGTACGTCAGGCGTTCGTCGCACTGCCCGCACCTGAGCACGGTGCGGGCGGGCTCGCTGCCGTCGGACGGCCGGGTGAACGCCACCGGCTGCGCCTTGACATGGTCGTAGGTGCGCTGCCGGTCGAAGGTCGTGCGCAGGTGGTGCCGGACCTGACCGTGGACGACGGGGCCGATCTTCGTGTCGAACGCCGTAGGCATCGCAGAACTCTCGGACATGTCGTCATCGTCCCATCAACCCCGATGGCGACGACAGGGCGATGACCGGACAACCCGCTCCCGGCGCCATGCCCGCGACCGAGGGTCGGACCGTGGCTCCCGGGCGCCGGCATGCCCGCGCCCGGAGGGCCGGGCCGTACCGACGGGACCGCGGATGACGCGAGTGCTCAGCCGGCGACGCCCGCCGCGCGGTCACCCGGCATCGTGGACGCCCCGCAGCCCTGCTCCTCGACCCGGTCGGCGATGTGGTCCTCGTAGATCCGGACCTTGAAGCTGATCAGGTCCAGGCACCGGGTGAGCTGGTCCATCTGGGTGAGCACCCGTTCCTTGTGCTTGCGCAGCAGCGCGAGCCGCTGGTCCCAGTTGCCGTCACCCTCCCGGACCAGCTCGGTGTACCGGCGGATCGCCGGCAGCGGCATGCCCGAGGCCCGCAGGATGATGCACAGGTCCAGCCATTCCACGTCGCCCTCGCCGTAGACACGGCGGCCGCCGGTGTCCCGGCGCACCGGGTTGGCCAGGATCCCCTCGCGCTCGTAGAAGCGCAGTGCGTGCACGCTCAGGCCGGTACGTTCGGCGACCTGGCCGATGCTCAGATCCGTTGTGGTCTCCGCCATGCCCGGCAGGATAGCGGCTTGACCTAGAGGTGACTCCAGCTCCTAGGCTCCGGACCACCCGCGATCCTCGGGCCGACCGGCACCGGCGATCGTCACGAACGAGCGATCCAGGAGCACCACCATGCGCTACCGCACCCTCGGCGGCACCGGCATCGAGGTGAGCGTCCACTGCCTCGGCACGATGATGTTCGGCTTCGTCGGCAACCCGGACCACGACGACTGCGTCCGCGTCGTGCACGCCGCACTCGACCAGGGGATCAACTTCGTCGACACCGCCGACATGTACTCGTCGGGCGAGTCCGAGCAGATCGTCGGCAAGGCCCTGCAGGGCCGCCGGGACGACGTCGTACTCGCCACGAAGGTGCACTTTCCGATGGGCGAGGGCCCCAACCGCGGCGGCAACTCGCGACGCTGGATCGTCCGGGAGGTCGAGGAGAGCCTGCGGCGCCTGCGGACCGACTGGATCGACCTCTACCAGATCCACCGACCCGACCCCGGCACCGACATCGAGGAGACCCTGGCCGCGCTGACCGATCTGGTACGGCAGGGCAAGATCCGCGCGTTCGGCTGTTCGACCTTCCCGGCCGAGGAGATCGTCGAGGCGTACCACGTGGCCGACCGCCGTGGACTGTACCGGTTCCGGACCGAGCAGCCGCCGTACTCGCTGCTCGCGCGGGGAATCGAGGCGAACGTGCTGCCGGTCTGTCAGCGACTCGGCATGGGGGTACTGACCTGGAGCCCGCTCGCCTCGGGCGTGCTGTCCGGCCGGTACCGCGGCGGCCGGTCGGTCGACCTGTCCACCGGCCGGGCGGCCCTGACACCGGCGCGGTTCGACCCGTCGGTGCCCGGCAACGCCACCAAGCTCGCCGCGGTCGAACGGTTCACCGCGCTCGCCGACGAGATCGGCTGCTCGCTGCCCGCGCTCGCGGTGGCGTTCACCGTCGCGCATCCGGCGGTCACCTCGGTGATCACCGGGCCGCGCACCATGCAGCACCTGGACGAGCTGCGCAAGGGCGCCGAACTGGTGCTCGACGACGCGGTACTGGACCGCATCGACGAGATCGTGCCGCCCGGCACCGACATGCCCAACCTGTACGGCCCGGACGGCGGGGCGTGGCGCCCGCCGGCGCTGACCGATGCCATCCGGCGCCGGCGCCCGCTCGCGGACCGCGCCGCCGGCTGACGACCGTTACCGGCCGGCCGGAAACGCGATCAGGCGGGCTGCCACAGTTCGATCCGGTTGTTGTCGGGATCGGTGACCCAGCCGAACCGACCGACGCCCTCCATGTCCTGTGTCTCCTCGGCCACGTCCGCGCCCTTGGCGCGCAACTGCGCGAGCATCGCGTCCAGGTCGCGGACCCGGAAGTTGAGCATGGTCTGCTGGGCGGCGGACCCGAAGTAGTCGGTCCCGGACTCGAACGTCGCGAACACCGTCGGCCCGGTCTCCTGGCGCCACAGGCCGTGCTCGTCCGCGTCCAGCCCCAGACAGTCGCGGTACCACGCGCTCAGCGCGGACGGGTCGCCGGCCCGCAGGAAGTATCCACCGATTCCCAGCACACGTTCCATGCCGACATCCTGCCAGTACGGCGATCGGGCGCGGACCCGGCACAGCACGATGGCGGCACAGCACCGCCCGCCCGTGCCCCGGTCCGGCGGGCGATCAGGGGGTGTCGGCGAGGCGGGGCGGGAAGCCACCCGTCGCGATCGGACCCCACCGCTCGATCTCGATCCGGATCAGGCACTTGCCCTGCTTCGCCATCGCCTCGCGGTACTCGTCCCAGTCCGGGTGCTCACCGGAGATGCACCGGTAGTAGTCCACGAACGCGTCCAGCGCCTCGGGCAGGTCGAGCACCTCGGCGCGACCGTCGACCTGCACCCAGGCGCCGCCGAAGTCGTCGGAGAGCACGCACATCGTGACGCGTGGGTCGCGCCGGGCGTTGACCGCCTTGGCCCGCTCCGGGTAGGTGGACACCACGATCCGGTCGCCACTGTCCACCCCGCAACTGACGGGGGAGGCCTGCGGCCGCCCGTCGGGTCGCAGCGTGATCAGCACGCCGTGGTGCCGCGGCCGGACGAAGCCCAGCAGCGCGTCACGGTCCACCCGGTCTGCCGTCGCGTACGTGGGAGCCATGACCGCAGCCTACGACCGGTGACCGGATCGCGCGCGGCAACTGTGGTCACCGGCACAGACCGTCACCGGCGCCGGGCCGGCACGGTGGCGGCGACCCCATGCAGCAGCCCGGTTGGCGGCGACCCGGTGGCCGGCGGTCCCGGCACGGGTCGGCGCGACGGTCAGCCGGTCGGGGCGAGGCGCTGCGCGCGCCGTTCCCGGGCCGCCTCCGGATCGAGCACCGGCACGGCCGCCAGCAGGGTTCGGGTGTACTCGTGCCGCGGATCGGTGTAGAGGGTGTCGGCGTCGGCCAGTTCGACCAGCCGGCCCTGGCTCATCACCGCGACCCGGTCGCTGACCTGTCGCACCACCGCGAGGTCGTGTGCCACGAACACCAGCGTCGTACCCAGTTCCCGTTGGAGTTCGGCGAGCAGGCCGATGATCTGCGCCTGGGTGGACACGTCCAGCGCCGAGACCGGTTCGTCGCACACCACGAGCTTCGGCGAGCGGACCAGGGCACGGGCGATTCCGACCCGCTGACGCTGGCCGCCGGAGAACTCGTGCGGGTACGCGTCATGGCGGTCCGGGTCCAGCCCCACCCGCTCCAGCCAGTCGCGTACCGTGTCCCGGATCTTCCGGTCGTCCCGGATTCCCGCTGCCCGCAACGGATCCGCGATGCTCTCCCCGATGCTGCGCCGCGGGTTCAGCGCGGAGACCGGGTCCTGGAACACCATCTGCAGGTCCCGCCGGAACGGCCGCAGGGCGCGCTCGGACAGGCCACCGATGTCGGTGCCGTCGAACTCGACCCGGCCCCCGGTCGGCCGCAGCAGCCGCACCATCATCCGGGCCAGGGTGGTCTTGCCGCTGCCGCTCTCCCCCACCACGCCGAGCGTCTCACCCGCCCGTACGTCCAGCGTGACGCCGTCCACCGCGGCCAGCGTCTCGCGCCGACCGGGCACAAGCCCGTGCCCCACCGGGAAGTCCTGCCGCACGTCCACCAGACGCACCAACGGTTCCGTGGCCGCCGGACGGTCCGGAGCCGACACCACCCTCGGTACGTCGACCCGGGGCACCGCGGCCAGCAGCGACCGGGTGTACACATGCTGCGGCGACGCCAGTACGGAGGTGACCGGGCCACGTTCCACCGCGCGCCCGTCCTGCATGACCAGGACGTCGTCCACCGTTCCGGCGATGACCCCCAGATCGTGCGTGACCAACAGCAACGCCATGCCCGTCTCGGTACGCAGCTGGTGCAGCAGGTCCAGGATCTGCGCCTGCACGGTCACGTCCAGCGCGGTGGTCGGCTCGTCGGCGACCAGCACCCGGGGCTCGCAGGCCAGCGCCATGGCGATCAGTGCGCGCTGCCGCTGCCCGCCGGAGAACTGGTGCGGATGGTCGCCGACCCGGCGGGCGGCGTTCGGCACGCCGACCCGGTCCAGCACCTCGACCGCGCGGCGCCGGGCGGCGGCCCGGGACGCCCCGGTATGCAGCCGGTACACCTCGGCGATCTGGTCACCGACGCTGAAGTACGGGTCGAGCGCGGACATCGGGTCCTGGAAGACCATCGCCGCCTCGCTGCCGCGCAGCCCACGTACCGTCTCGTCGGTGGCCGTCAGCACGTCCACGCCCGCCACCTCGATCCGGCCGGACACCCGGGCGGACGTGCCACGGTGCAGACCCAGCAGGGACAGCGCGGTGGCGCTCTTGCCGGAGCCGGACTCGCCGACGATGCCGAGCGCCGCGCCGGGTCGCAGCGTGAACGACAGGCCGTCCACGGCGAGCACGTCGGCGCCCGGGGTGGGGAAGGTGATCGACAGGTCCTCGACGGTCACCGCCGCGGCGGGCTCCGTCGGCGGCACGTCGCCCGCGGCGGGTCGGGGGCTCCCGGTCATGACAGCACCACCCTCCGGTCGGCCACCGAGTACAGGATGTCGGCCGCGGCGTTGGCCACCACGATCACCGTGCCGGCCAGCAGGGTCACGCCGACCACCACCGGGAGGTCGATGTTGCGCACCGAGGTGACCAGCAGCTGTCCCAGGCCCGGCAGGCCGAACAGGCTCTCGGTCAACGTGGCGCCGGTCAGCGAGGTGGCCAGGTCGATGGTGCCGATCGTGATCAGCGGAGTCAGCGCGCCGCGCAGGGCGTGCCGGGAGATCACGGCGCGCTCCGACAGTCCGTACGCGCGGAACGTGCGGATGTGGTCCTCGGACAACGTCTCCAGCATCGACGTGCGGGTCAGCCGGGTGTAGACCGCGGCGGACACCACCGCCAGGGCGATCCACGGCAGGACCAGGTTCTGCGCCCACAGCAGCGGATCGTCGGTGAACGGCACGTACCCGGGGAACGGCATCCACTGCAGCTGCACGCAGAACACGATGAGCAGCAGCAGACCGACCAGGAACACCGGCGTGGAGGTGCCGGCCAGGGTCAGCGACGTGGCGATCCGGTCGGTGGGCCGGCCGCGCCGCAGCGCGGACAGCACGCCCAGGCCGACGCCGACGGTGACCCAGATGACGAACCCGCCGCAGACCAGCGACGCGGAGACCGGCAGCCGGTCCAGCAGCAGGCTGGTGACCGGTTCGCCGGTCTGGTACGAGTACCCGAGGCAGGGCGCCGCGCAGTGGATCATCTGCGGGCCGCCGCTGAGGTCGCGGCCCACGAAGAGCCCCACCAGGAAGTGCCAGTACTGCAGGTACAGCGGCTGGTCCAAGCCGAGCGCGACCTCGATGCGGTGCAGCTGGTCGGCCTGGCAGGTCTTGGAGCCGCAGACCAGCTGTGCCGGGTTGCCGGGCAGCGCGTAGAAGATCACGTAGATGACGACGGAGAGCACCAGCAGCACCAGCAGCGCGCCGAGCACCCGACGGACGAGGTATCGGACCACGCTAGGCCGCCTTACGGGAGAGCGAGGTGCTGCGCGGGTCGAGCGCGTTGCGCAGACCGTCGCCGAACAGCGTGAACGACAGGACCGTGACGAACAGCAGGACACCCGGGATGAGCACGTACATCGGGTCGCCGGCGAACCAGGTGGTGGCCGACGAGAGCATCTGCCCCCACGACGGGGTCGGCGGGTTGATGCCCACGCCCAGGAACGACAGTCCGGCCTCGGCCACGATGTTCCCCGGCACCATCAGCGCCGCGTACGTGATGACCGGTGCGGCGAGGCCGGGCAGGATCTCCCGCCGGGCCAGCCGCGCGGACCGGCCGCCGGCGAGCCGCGCCGCCGCCACGTAGTCCCGGGTCTTCAGGCTCAGCGCCTGGCCGCGGGTGATCCGCGCGGTGCCGGCCCAGCCGAACGTGGCCAGCACCATGACCAGCAGTACCGGTCGGGGGAAGGACTGCGGCACGATCCCCAGCAGCGCGATCGAGAAGATCAGCGACGGGAAGGCCAGCACCAGGTCGGTGAACCGGGACAGCACCGCGTCGGCGATCCGCCCGCCCAGCCCGGCGGTGAGACCGACCAGCATGCCGATCAGCAGTTGCAGCACGGTCGCGCTGAGCGCGATCGCCAGCGACACCCGCGCGCCGTAGACGACCCGGGCGAACATGTCCCGACCGGTCTTCGGTTCCACGCCCAACCAGTGCGTCCCGCTGATCCCGCCGAGACGCCCGGACGGGACCCCGCCGCGTGCCGAGTCGAGCAGGTGGTCGTGGTAGCTGGTGTAGTCCTGCCCCTCCGCGGCGGCCAGCAGTGGCGCCGCCAACGCCACCAGCACCAGCAGCGCCACCACGGCCAGGCCGATCAGGGCGGTCGGCTCGTGGCGCAGCCGACGCCAGACGGCGCGTGCGCCGGTGCCGGCCGGTGTCTCGGGGGCCGGCTCCAGGATCTCGTCGGCCGTGACGGCCTCGGTACTCACGACGTGTTCTCCCGTGAACGGGCGTCGCC
>JBAUUM010000792.1:0-29975 GCA_049582705.1 Actinocatenispora sp. | reverse complement strand
CGCCACCGGGGCGCCGGGGACCAGCACGCCGCGCGCGGACGCCGCCAGCCCGATGCGCGCGCACGCCGTCGGACCCGACTCGATCGAGATCAACCGCACCGATCGACCGGTGGCACCCGGCGTGAAGCTCAGCTCGTTCGACCGGTTCGAGTCCGGCGGCTGGCTGCGCGCCCAGTCGCTGTCGGTCGACCTGTCCGGCGGCAACAACGTCAGGTACCTGTCCGCCGACCCGATCGCGAGCAACCAGACCATCGCGACGCAGGTGAAGCGTGAACCCCGCGCCGTCGCGGCGATCAACGGCGACTTCTTCGACATCAACGACACCGGGGCCTCCGAGGGTGTCGCGATCTCCGACGGCCGGATCGTCAAGTCCGGCAACGACGGATACTCCAACGCGATCAGCATCGACCCCAGCGGCGCCGGCCACATCCTGCAGATGTACTTCGACGGCACGGTGACGTTGCCGGACGGGGAGCACGACCTCGGCCAGTACAACGGCACCCGGATCGCCAAGGACGGTATCGGCGAGTACACGACCGCCTGGGGGACCATGTCGCGTACGCGTCCCGTGCAGGACGCCACGGACACCGCCGAGGTGACCGTCCACAACGGAGCGGTCAGCAGCGCCCCGAGTACGCCGGGCGACGGCGCCATCGGCAAGGACGACCTCGTACTGGTCGGCCGCGAGGCCGGCGCGGACACGCTGCGCTCGCTGCACGTCGGTGACCCCGTCACGGTGGCGTACTCGCCGCGCACCAGCGACGGGTCCACCTCCCGGACCGCGATCGGTGCCAACCAGCTGCTGATCGTCGACGGCACCGTGCAGCAGCCCGCCGACGACGCGCTGGCGGCCCGGTCCGCGGTCGGCTTCTCCCGGGACGGCGCGAGGATGTACCTGCTGACCGTGGACGGGAAGCAGGCCGACAGCATCGGCATCACCGTGCCGGAGATGGCCCGGATGATGCAGGAGATGGGCGCGTACAACGCGGTCAACATCGACGGCGGAGGCTCGTCCACCCTGCTGGCCCGGCGGCCCGGCACCGACGACCTCGCGTTGGAGAACAGCCCGTCGGACGGTACGGAACGCCCGGTCGCGAACGGGCTGGCGATCACCGCGCCGGCCGGATCCGGTCGGCTGAAGGGATTCTGGACGAGTACGGCGGCCGATCCGGCGTCCGCGCCGACGGTCGACCCACGTCCCGGTGGGCACCCGGACCGGGTCTTCCCGGGGCTGACCCGCCGGCTCAGCGCCGTCGGCTACGACGAGACGTACGGGCCCGCGGCCGGCGCACCGTCCTGGCTTTCCGGGTCCGGACACGTCGGCACGGTGGACCATGCCGGGCTGTTCCGCGCCCGGAACACCGGCGCCACAACGGTTGTCGCGCACCGGGGCCGGGCCAGGGGGAGTGTGAGGTTGACCGTGCTGGGTGACCTGGACCGGATCGGTGCCACCACGGGCCGGGTCGGCCTGCGGGACCAGGACGCCACCGGATCGTTCGGGGTGGTGGGCTACGACCAGTCCGGTTTCACCGCGCCGGTCGAGCCGTCCGACGCGACCCTGGAGTACGACCATTCCCTGCTGTCCATCGGATCCGACGAGAACGGCAACTTCACCGTCGCGGCGCACAAGGCATCCGGCGCCACCCTGGTGACCGTCCGGGTAGGACGGTTCAGCACGGTGGTGCCGGTGACGGTGGGGCTGAACTCCCAGACCGTCGCCGACTTCGACGACGCGGGCCAGTGGACCTTCACGGCGGCGCGGGCGACCGGTGCGGTCGCCGCCGGGGACGGGCACACGGGCACCGGCCTGGACATCTCGTACGACTTCACCCAGTCGACCGCGACCCGCGCCGCGTACGCCAACCCGCCGCAGCCGGTCGCGATTCCCGGCCAGCCGCAGGCGTTCGGCCTGTGGATCCGGGGCAACGGCGACGGCGAGTGGCCGACCCTCGACCTGGTCGACGGGCAGGGCACCGACGTACTGCTGCGCGGCGACTACGTGACCTGGACCGGGTGGAAGTACGTGGAACTGGCGGTGCCGCCGGGGGTGTCGTACCCGGTGTCGCTGAAGCGCTTCTACGTCGCGGAGACGCGTCCCGACGCGCAGTACCACGGCGACATCGCGATCGACGACATCACCGCGCTGGTCCCGCCGCCGGTGGACGCGCCCGCGGCGCCGACGGTCCGGGACCCGCTGGTGATCCAGGACGGGACCCTGCACGGCCGGCACTGGCGGTTCGCGGTCATGTCGGACGCGCAGTTCGTGGCGCGCGATCCGGACAGCGACATCGTGCGGTCGGCCCGGCGTACGCTGCGCGAGATCCGCGCCGCGAAACCGGACTTCCTGATCATCGACGGGGACCTCGTCGACGAGGGCTCGCCGGAGGACCTGGCGTTCGCGCACCGGATGCTCACCGAGGAACTCGGCGACGCGGTGCCCTGGCACTACGTGCCGGGCAACCACGAGGTGATGGGCGGGAAGATCGACAACTTCACCGCCGAGTTCGGGCCGGCGCAGCAGGTGTTCGACCACGAGGGCACCCGCTTCATCACCCTGGACACGTCCAGCCTCACCATTCGGGGCGGTGGGTTCGACCAGGTGGCGAAGCTGCGCGAGGCACTCGACACCGCGGCGGACGACCGGTCGGTGAACTCGGTGGTACTGGTCGAGCACGTACCGCCGCGTGATCCCACCCCGCAGAAGGGCAGCCAGCTGAACGACCGCAAGGAAGCGGCGCTGGTCGAGCAGTGGCTGGCCGATTTCGGTCGGCACACCGGCAAGGGCGTCGGCTTCATCGGCGGACACGTCGGGGTGTTCCACGCCTCCCATGTGGACGGTGTCTCGTACCTGATCAACGGCAACTCCGGCAAGGGCCCGGCGGCACCGCCGGATCAGGGTGGCTTCGTCGGCTGGACCGAGTTCGGCGTGAACCCGGTCAGCGCGGCCGACCAGGCGCGGCGCCGGGCGCATCCGTACGGTGCCGCGTCGGACTGGCTGGCCGCGGCGGTCCGACCGCAGACCGACTCGGTGACCGTGGACGCGCCGGACACGCTCGCCGTCGGCGCGCACGGCACCGCGACGGGCACGCTGACCCAGCCGGGCGACCGGGCGGTACCGGTCGGGTACCCGGTGACCGCTGACTGGTCCGCGTCGCGCGGGGTCCGGTTCGGTACCCGGGACCACGGGGCGGTCGTGGCGTTCGACCCGGTCACCGGACGGTTGACGGGGCTGCGCCCCGGCACCGCGACGCTGGCCGTGACGGTCAACGGCGTCCGCGCGACGGCGACGGTACGGGTGACCCGCTCCTGATGTAGTCGGGTCGGCGATGGCCGGGGACGCAGCTGCGTCCCCGGCCATCGCTGTGTCCACTAGTTGTATATGCCGATAGAAGGTATATGCTGTTGGTCATGTCAGACACCGACGGGCCGCCGCTGCGCGAGCCGACGTTCCTGATCCTCACGGCGCTCGCCGAGGAGCCACAGCACGGCTACGCGGTCATCCAGGAGGTCTCGCGCATCTCCGAAGGGAGGGTCCGGCTGCGGGCCGGCACGCTGTACGCCGCGCTGGACCGGCTGCGCACCGACGGCCTGATCGCGGTCGACCACGAGGAGGTCGTGCAGACCCGACTGCGCCGCTACTACCGGATCACCGCGGAGGGGGCCGGTCGGCTCGCCATCGAGGTGGACCGGCTGCGCCGGCACGCCGAGATCGCCGGCGCGCGGCTGACCAGACTACGGACGAACCTGTCGGGAGGCGCGCTGTGACGCCACTGGAACACCGCTACCGCCGGCTGCTCGCCCTGTACCCGCGCCGGCACCGCGAGCACTACGAGGACGAGATGGTCGCCGTCCTGCTCGCGGACACGCCCGAGGGGCACAGCCACCCGGGTGTCGCCGCCACCGCGGACCTCGTCGTCGGCGCCCTGCGGTTGCGCACCGCGGACCTGGCCGGATACCTGTCCGGCGGGGCCGGTCGGCGTGCGGCCACCCTCGCCGCCCTCGTCGTCGCGATGATCATGACCGTGCGTGGCGTGCGGCACGCGAGCTCCGAGGTCTTCGAGCTGATCCATGTCCCCGGCTACGTCCCGACCTGGGCAACCCATGTCGAGACCCTGGTGAACGTCGGCTGGCTGCTGGTGCTGGTCCCGACCCTGCTGGGCTGGCGGCGGCTGGCCACCGGTCTCGCGGCGCTGCTCACCCTCGGTCTGGCCGCCATCCTGGTCGGCCAGTACGTCGACTCCCCGACCGTCGCCGCGTACAACGCCAGCTACCTGATCCTCGGGGCCGTGGCCACCGTGGGCCTCGCGACCGGGGAATCGGGGCGCATCCTGGCGAGGCGGATCGGTGCCCGGCGGCTGATGGCGATCGGCGCCGTGTGCACCCCGTTCATGCTGTGGGAGAACCGGAACCTGGCCCGCGTGCCCGGTCAGTTCGGCGCGTACTACGACTTCGTGTCCGGCTCGATCCTGGGGTGGTCGGTGTTCGTGGCCCTGCCCGTGGTCGCCGTGGTCGTCGTCCCCGCGGTCATGCTCCGGGCGCGGGTCGGCACCTCGGTCCTACTTCGCAGCGGGATACTGCTGGCCCCAGCCCTGGCGGTGCGGGTGGTGGACGTGACCGGTCTGGCCGGCTGGAACGAGGCCAACATGCGATCACGCCACGACATCTACCTCGGCCCGGTCCAGTGGTTCGCGCTGGTCGTCGCGCCCGTCCTGGCATTCGTGCTGTGCACGGCGGCCCTCCGGGCCCTCGACCGGCTCGCGCGTCAGGCTCGGCTCGGCCGGGCCGCGGAAGAGCAGCTCCGGGCCGAGGGCGGGTGACCGGGGCGGGCATAACCGTGGCCGGACGGGTGTTACCCAGGCAGTGTGCCCGTCGGCAGGCGTGACACACTGGTATGTCGGCCCAATCGAGGTACCGGTTCACGCCGCTGGACATTCCGCGGCGACCCGGCGACCTGAAGGAAGAGGACCCCATGAAGAGTGGCATCCACCCGCAGTACCAGGCGACCGAGGTCACCTGCTCGTGCGGTAGCACGTTCACGACCCGCAGCACCGCGGAGTCCGGCAGCATCCACGTCGAGACGTGCAGCGCCTGCCACCCGTTCTACACCGGCAAGCAGCGCATTCTGGACACCGGCGGCCGTGTTGCCAAGTTCCAGCGCAAGTACGCCAAGGCCGAGGCCGCGAAGAAGGCGGCGGCCGACAAGTAGCAACCCATTCGGCGCCCGTCGTCCGATCCGTACCCGGATCGTCGGCGGGCGCCGTTTGTCGTCAGACGTGGTGATGGTTCAGGTGCGGCAGATCCCCCGGAGGTAGCGATGGAGACGGCTGGAGGCGACCGGCTGACCGGTCTGCGCACCGAGTACGCCGAGCTGGAACAGCGGCTCGCCGATCCCGCGCTGCACGCCGACCCCGCCGAGGCGCGCCGGGTGGGACGCCGGTACGCGGAACTCGGCCCGCTGGTCCGCACCGCCGGCGACCTCGACTCGACCCGCGCCGACCTCGCCGCCGCCACCGAGCTGGCCGCCGAGGACTCGTCGTTCGCCGCCGAGGCGGAGCAGCTCGCCGCCGCGGTGCCGGTGCTGGAGGAGCGACTGGCGGAGCTGCTCGCGCCACGCGACCCCAACGACGGCAAGGACATCATCATGGAGGTCAAGGCGGGTGAGGGCGGCGACGAGTCGGCGCTGTTCGCCGGTGACCTCGTGCGTATGTACCTGCGGTACGCCGAGCGGCACGGCTGGCTCGCCGAGGTGATCGACGCCGAGGAGACCGACCTCGGCGGCTACAAGGACATCTCCGTCGCGATCAAGACCAAGGGAATCCCCGAGGGCGGCGTCGGGGTCTGGGCCCGGCTGAAGTTCGAGGGCGGTGTCCACCGGGTGCAGCGGGTGCCGGTGACCGAGTCGCAGGGACGCATTCACACCTCCGCCGCGGGCGTGCTCGTGCTCCCGGAGGCCGAGGAGGTCGACGTCACCATCGACCCGAACGAGCTGCGCATCGACGTGTACCGGTCCTCCGGTCCCGGTGGGCAGAGCGTCAACACCACCGACTCAGCGGTCCGGATCACGCACCTGCCCACCGGGATCGTGGTCTCCTGCCAGAACGAGAAGTCGCAGCTGCAGAACCGCGAACAGGCGATGCGGATCCTGCGTGCCCGGATGCTCGCCGCGGCGCAGGAGGAGGCCGACGCCGCCGCCAGCGACGCGCGGCGCTCGCAGGTGCGTACCGTGGACCGCTCGGAACGGGTCCGCACCTACAACTTCCCGCAGAACCGGATCACCGACCACCGGATCGGCTTCACCGCGTACAACCTGGACCAGGTGCTCGACGGCGACGTCGACGCGGTACTCGACGCCCTCGCCGAGGCCGACCGTCAGGCCCGCCTCGCCGGCGACGACCACCTCTCCCGCGCCTGACCGCCGCACTCCGTCCCGTGGTCCTGTGGTCCGTGCAGCCCTGTGTTCTTAGGCCTGTTCAGGGCTCGTCCGGCAAGGCGGAGCAAGCGCCGTGTGCGTAGTTGCACTCAAGCGAGCGACAACGTCGCCGGTCGGGTTCTGAACGGGCCTAAGAAGCGCGGGCGGCGTGTTTGGCGGCGTACATCGCCCTGTCCGCCGCCTCGAACCCGGTCATGACACCGGACCGCAGGTCGAGTTCGGCCCAGCCGATGCTGACGGTCATCGACGAGCCGGGCACCAGGGACTCCCAGTCCTCGGTGGCGAACGCGGTGCGGATCCGGTTCGCGATCTCGTACGCCTCGGGCAGTTGCGCGGTGGGCAGCACGACGACGAACTCGTCGCCGCCGTAGCGGGCCACGAAGTCACCGCGGCGCATGACCCGGGCGAGCAGCGCGGCGGCACGTTGCAGGACCAGGTCTCCGCAGCGGTGTCCGTGCACGTTGTTGACCGCGGAGAAGGCGTCCAGGTCGAGGACGCCGATGACGCCACGTTCGCCACGTCGGGACATCGTCTCGACGTGTTGTTCGAGGCGGCGCCGGTTGGGCAGGCCGGTGAGCGGGTCGGTCAGCGCCTCGTCGGCGTACCGGGCGACGGTGCGGCGCAGGTCGTCGTGGTCGAGGCGGGCCTCGACGCCGTCGATGAACAGGTCGCGGAGCCGGTCGATGGCCTGGGCGGTGAGCCGGAACGCCTCCCGGTCGGCCTCGCTGGCCGCGACGTGTTCACCGTTGGCCGCGTACGCGAGGGCGCGCAGGCGCGGTACTTCGGAGGCACCGAGGACACGCGGTTCGACGGTGATCTGGGCGAGCCGTTCGAGGGCCTGCTCCGGTCGCTGTTCGGCGATGTCGAGGCAGACACCGCCGAGCGCGCGCAGATCGGCGGCGAGCGGGTCGTGGCTGCGCCGGCCGCTGAGCCACGGGTACGCGGGTGTGGGCATGGGCCGGCCGCACGCACCGAGTCGGGCCAGCGCGTACCCGATGTAGGGGCGGTCCATCTCGGGCAGGTCGTGGCAGGTCTGCGGGGTTGCGTCGACGGGCAGCTGGGCCAGCACGTCGTGCAGGATCCGTACGCAGCCGTCGGAGTCGCCGCGGTGGTCGAGGGAGACCGCCAGCCGCACCCGGATCTCGGGGACGACGTACTCGGCGGCGGGCAGCCCGGCGGCGGCGGCGATGCGCCGGCCTCGGTCGAGCGCGCCCAGGGCGTGCCCGTGGAAGCCGATGCCGGAGTAGGTGAGCGCGAGGTCGGCCCAGGCGTCGGCGGCGTCCGGGCCGGGCCGTCCGGTGCTGGCGAGCGCCCGCGAGCTGCGTACGAGGTGGGTCACGCACCGGTCGAGGGAGCCTTCGAGGAAGGCGACGTACGCGGTGTGGGCGTGCAGTTCACCGATGTACGCCGGCTCGGGATACCGGCGCATGATCTCGAACGCCCGGTCGATCACGGCGGGGCATTCGCCGTACCGGCCGAGGTTGATCAGGCAGCCGATCTTGGCGAGGATGGCGTGCGCGACGGTGGGGGTGTCCCTGGATTCGGCGAGCGCGGCGTCGACGAGCTTCTCGGCCTCTTCGGACCGGCCGTCGCGGATCAGGCTGCGGACCACTTCGCGGTATTCGTCTCGCTTCACCGCTGGAGCGGGCCCCGGCCATGCCACGCTGAGACCCCCTTCGGCTCCCCGGGTCGATGGACCGCCCGGTCGCAAAGACAATGGACGCGTGTGTCACGACGACCGGACCCTCAGCTCTCCGGACACGCCTGACCGTACGCCAGTCGGTGTCGTTCTGGCCAGAGCGGCGGAGGTGTTCCGGGCGGCCGGGACGGGCTCGCCACGTACCGATGCTGAGCTGCTCGCCGCGCACGTTCTGGGCGTGTCCCGCGGCCGTCTCTGGACCACCGACGACTTCGACGCGCGGCAGTTGGAAGACTACCGTGAGTTGGTCGACCGGCGGGCCGCGGGCGCTCCGGTCCAGCACCTCACGGGCAGTGCGGGCTTCCGCTATCTGGACCTCGCCGTGGGACCCGGCGTCTTCGTTCCCCGGCCGGAGACCGAACTGGTGGTGGAGACGGGGCTGGCGATGCTGACCGGCGCCGACGCCCCGGTCGTCGTCGACCTGTGCGCGGGGTCCGGGGCCATCGGGCTGTCGGTGGCCCACGAACGCCCGGACGCCACGGTGTACCTGGTCGAGACCGATCCGGCCGCGCTGCGCTACCTGACCCGCAATGCCGCGGCACGGCAGGCGGCCGGCGACCCCGTGGCGCGGGTGGTGGCGGCGGACGCGACGGCCGTCGCCGCACTGCCCGACCTGGCCGGCGGCGTCGACCTGGTGCTGACCAATCCGCCGTACGTGCCCTCGGGCACGCCACTGCCGTTCGACGTGGCGGGCACCGACCCGGACCTGGCGCTGTTCGCCGGGCCTGACGGCCTGGCCGTGATCCGGCTGCTGATCGGGCAGGTGGCGGGGCTGCTGCGGTCCGGTGGGGGACTGGTGGTCGAGCACGACGACACGCACGAAACGGCGGTACCGGACCTGATCGGGGCGGACGGTCGGTTCACCGAGGTGACCGGGCACCGCGACCTGGCCGGCCGGCCGCGGTATGCGAGCGCCCGGCGGCGCTGACCGGGGGCCCGCGTGGTCCCACGACGGTCGCCGACGGACCACCCGACCCGGCGATCGTGGCCACCCGACCCGGCGGTGGTGGCCGCCGCCGGACCACCCCGGCCCGGTGTCGCCCGTGGCGGTGGGTGGAAGACTCGGGTGCGTGACGCTGTATGACTGCACCACCGCCACGGGGCGCCGCGCCGGGGTCGCCGCCGCCGTCGACGCGGTACGGGCGGGTCGCCTGACGGTCCTGCCGACCGACACGGTCTACGGGATCGGTGCCGACGCGTTCGACCCGGCCGCGGTACGGGCCCTGCTCGAGGCCAAGGGACGCGGTCGGAACATGCCGCCGCCGGTGCTCGTCGGCGGTCCGGACCGACTCGCGGAGATCGTGACACGGCTGCCCCCGGCCGCCACGGCACTGGCGGAGGAGTTCTGGCCGGGTGGGCTGACGATGATCGTCCGTCATGCGCCGGGCCTGTCCTGGGACATCGGTGACACCGACGGTACGGTGGGGGTCCGGATGCCGGCGGATCCGGTCGCCTTGGAGGTGCTCCGGGCGACGGGGCCGCTGGCGGTGTCCAGCGCCAACCGTCACGGGGTACCGCCCGCCGAAACGGCCGCCGACGCGGTGGACCAGTTCGGCGACCTGGTGGCCGCCTACCTGGAGACGGGACGCTGCCCGGGTGGGGTGCCTTCCACGGTCGTCGACCTGGTGGGCGACCGGCCCCGGGTGCTCCGCACGGGTGCGGTACCACCGGACCGGCTGCGCGCGGTACTGCCCGGTCTGGACTGGTCCCCGTCGGCGGCGGGTTAGCGAACGCGCGTCACCGGTGCCCCGGCACCGGCGGAGTGAGGAGTGACAGGTGTCGGGTCTTGGCGCGGCGCGGCCGCCGTTCGCGGTACTGCATATCTGTATGGGCAACATCTGCCGCTCCCCGATGGCGGAGCGGCTGCTGTCGGCGCGCTTCGCCGAGCGGATCGACGGGCTCGACCCGCGGGGTCTGCTGTTGAGTCACAGTGCCGGCACCGGAGGCTGGCATGCGGGTGAGGGCATGAACCCGCCGGCGACCCGGCAGGTGACCGAGCGGGGCGGCGAGCCGGACGGTTTCGCCGCCCGTCAACTGCACGGGGAACACATCGACTCCTCCGACCTGATTCTGACGGCGACGGGGGAGCAGGCCAGCTACGTGACCGCGCTGCGGCCGGACGCGACACCGCGCACGTTCGCGCTGCGCGAGTTCGGCCGGCTGCTGCCCGAGGTGGATCCGACGCGGTTGCCGCCGGCGGCGCTGACCGGTGACGCGGTACTGGCCCGAGGTGTGGCGTTGGTGGCGGCCGTGGACAAGGCCCGCGGCGGCCGGCGGCCCCGGGACGAGGACGACCTGGACGACCCGTGGGGTCTCGGTGACCGGTTCTTCGGCCGGATCGCCGACGAGATCGAGGATCCGTTGGACCGACTGGCGCGGATCCTGGCCGGCGGTTGAGTGGAGTCGACGCGGTTCGCCGACTCCGGTGGCCGTTCGCGTCGCCGGATGGCCCGCGCCACTGCGCGGAAGGGCTGCGTTGATTGGGTGCCACGAGTAGTATCTGGCTACCACGACTCGGCGTGACGATGCGTCGACACCTTCCGTGGCTGCCCATCCCGTGCGCGCAGAGGTCCCCGCGGGACGGTGCCGCTCACCCCGACCCGCCAGTAGGGTGCAAACCCTGCCTGTGATAGCGTTCGGTCGACCTGAGAGGTTCCTGGCCGTTGCTGCGGGCGTGCGGGCACGGTGCGGCGAGCCCCAGGGAGACAAGGCTTTTCCGAGGCGGTGCCGGTCGGGCCCCGGACAATCATCCAGATCCCCGGATGCAAGGTCCCGACGCTGCCGATATCTGCGGTTGGGAGGGTGTGATGGGTCGTGGCGACGAACTCACAGCCGAGCACCCGGGACCTGGTCACACTGGGTTCGACCGTCGCGGGATGCGTGGTCGGTGGCATCGTTCTCGGACTTCTGGTCGACAAGCTCACGGGCACGAGTCCGGTCTTTTTGTTCGTGGGGCTCGCGCTTGGCATCACGTCCGCTTGTCTGATGACGTACACCAGAGTTCGTAACTTCCTGAGTTGAGAGGTCGTCGAGTGGTCAACGCCCAACCTTCGAGTGTCGCGATTTCGCCTCGTGCGGCCGCGAATCTCAAGAGGTCGCTGGTCCTGGCAATCCCGGTCGGCCTTGCCTTCTTCCTCCTCCTGGCCCTGATCGGTCACCCGCTCGCCGGACTCTTCGTCATGGTGGGACTGGGACTCGGTTTCGGCAATGTCTGGGCGGTTCAGCGGGCGGTTGTCAGCTACGGGCAGAGTGCGAGCAAGGGTGCCTTTCTCCGGTCGGTGTTCGGCCGACTCGGTGCACTGACGGTCCTCGGCCTGGTCCCCGCATTCTTCCTGCGCCCCGACGGTTTCGGGGTGATCGGTGGCATCGCCATCTTCCAGGCGATGATGGTGGCCGGCTCAATCGTTTCGATGAGTAGGGAGCTGCGCCGCTCATGACGACGCTGGCTGAAGAGATCGAGGTCGGTAACCACCACACGGCGATGTTGGCCGGCCTCACCTTCAACGTCGACACGATCCTGTCCACGGCGGTCGCCGGGGTCATCGTGATCGGGCTGGGGCTGCTGCTGCGGGCCCGGGTGACCAGTAGTGGGGTGCCGGGGAAGCTGCAACTCGGCTGGGAAGCCCTGATCAACTTCCTCGAGGGCACGATCCGCCAACTGATGGGGATCCGGGTCGCGCCGTTCCTCGTGCCGCTCTCGGTGTCGCTCTTCACCTTCATCCTGGTGGCGAACTGGCTGGAGATGATCCCGATTCCGGGGCACTGGCTGCCGGCGGCCACGGCCGACACCAACACGACCTACGCGCTGGCCATTCTGGTCATCGTGTGGCTGCACGCCGCGAGCGTCCGTAAGAACGGTGCCAAGAAGTACTTCGGGCACTACCTGAAGCCCTCGCCTGTGCTGACCCCGCTGAACGTTCTGGAAGAAGCCGTCAAGCCGGTGTCACTGTCGCTCCGGCTGTTCGGGAACATCTTCGCCGGCGGCCTGATGCTGAGCGTCATCGCGACGCTGTTCCCGGTGTACGTCTCGTGGCTGCCGAACGTGATCTGGAAGCTCTTCGACATGTTCGTCGGTGGGATCCAGGCAGTGATCTTCTCGTTGCTGACGATCGTGTACTTCTCCCTGCAACTCAGCGATTCCGAAGAGCACGCGCACTAGGGCCGACGACGCCGCGATCGGCGCGGCGTGCCGGATCGGCCACAGAGTTTTGTGATTTGCGAGCGAGGAACCGCCCAGGTTCCCCAACTGGTAGGAGAAACAGATGGCAGTGAGCGACCACGCGGTCACCATGGCGGGCGCGCTGATCGGTGGCGGCCTGATCATGGGCGGCGGCGCGATCGGTGCCGGCATCGGTGACGGCCTGGCCGGTAGCCAGCTGGTGGCCGGCGTCGCGCGGCAGCCCGAGGCGCAGGGGCGACTGTTCACCCCGTTCCTGATCACCGTCGGTCTGGTGGAAGCCGCGTACTTCATCAACCTGGCGTTCATGATCATCTTCGTGTACACGCTCGGCGGCAAGTAGTCACCATGCACTCGACCACTCTCGCCGACGGCAACATCCTCGTCCCGAACGGGACGTTCTTCGTGGAGCTCGTGGCGTTCGCCGTCGTTCTGATCGTGCTCTGGCGGGTCGTTCTGCCGCCGGTACGCAAGGCCATGACGGACCGGCAGGAGCTCATCAAGGGTCAGCTGGAGGAGGGACACGCGGCCACCGAGCGTCTCAAGCAGGCCACGGTCGAGTACCAGGAGGCGCTGGGCGCGGCGCGTACCACCGCCGCATCGATCCGCAACGAGGCGCGGGCCGAGGCCGGATCCGTCCGGGAGCAGGTTCTCGCCGAGGCCGAGGAGAAGCGCGGCGGCATTCTCGCCGCGGGCCGGGAGGACCTGTCCGGCGTGCGCCGGGACATGGTCCACCAGATGCGTGCCGACCTCGGCACCAGCGCGGTCGACCTGGCCGGTCGAATCCTCGGAGATTCGCTGGTTGACGAGGCCCGGCGGCGCGGCACCGTGGACCGGTTCCTCGCCGACCTGGACAGCAAGGCCGGTCCGGAGGCCACCGGTCCGGGCAGCGGTGCCGGCCAGCGGCCGGCGAGCGCGGGAGGGCGACGCTGATGGGTGTTCTCATTGCCGAGCTCGTGGGATTCGTGCTGTTGCTCGTGGCGCTGTGGCGCCTGGTTCTGCCACGGGTCAACACGATGCTCACGGACCAGCAGAAGCAGATCAAGGCTCAGCTGGACGAGGGTCGGGCCGCCTCCGAGCGGCTCCGCAAGGCCGAGGCCGAGTACCAGAAGACGGTGGCCGAGGGGAGCCAGGTCGCGGCGTCGATCCGGGACGAGGCACGCGCCGACGCGGTAGCCATCCGCGAGGAGATCCTGGCGAAGGCGAACGAGGACCGTGACAGGTTGCTCGCCGCCGGTCGGGAGCAGCTCGTCACGGAACGGCAGGCACTCATCCGCGAGCTGCGCAGTGAGCTGGGCGCGATGACGGTCGACCTGGCCCGGCAGATCCTGACCGAGTCACTGGAGGACGAGGAGCGCCAGCGCGGCACGGTGGAGCGCTTCCTCACCACGCTGGAGCGCGAGACCGGCGACGCGCCGGTCGGCGCGGGAGGGCGGCACTGATGCAGGCAGCCAGCCGCGAGTCGGTGGCGACGGCGACCGACCGGCTCAACCGGTACGCGTCGGACGCGACCGAGGGCGACCTCATCGCGGCGGGCGACGATCTGCTGGGTGTCGCCCGGCTGCTGGCCCGGGAACCGGGCCTGCGGCGGGCGCTCGCGGATCCGTCCCGGTCCGGTGACCAGCGTGCCGAGCTGGCCCGCTCACTGGTCGGCGAGCGGATCAGCTCGTCGGCAGCCGACCTGATGGGCGCGTTGGTCGAGGGCCGGTGGTCGACGACCACCGACCTGGTCGACGCGATGGAGCTGCTGGGGATCGAGGCCCTCCTGGCCGGCGCGGAGCGTGCCGGGAACCTGGGCGAGGTCGAGGACGCGCTGTTCCGGTTCCGTCAGGTGGTGGCGAGCGAGCCTCAGCTGGCCGCCACTCTCGGCGACACCTCGGCCTCGGCTGACGGGCGCCGTGAGCTGATCGGGGCGCTGCTGGCCGACAAGGTCGGTCCGGTGGCGCTGCGGCTGGCGGAGCTTCCGGTGACCGGGTTCGGTGGCCGGAACCTCGACAGCGCCCTGATCCGGTTGGTCGAGTTGGCCGCCGCGCGTCGGGAGCGTCAGCTGGCGTACGTCACCGTGGCGGCGCCGCTGGCCGAGCAGGACGAGGATCATCTGGCCGCGATCCTGACCAGGATGTACGGTCGACAGATCGGGGTGCGGCTGTCGGTAGATCCCGAACTCATCGGTGGAATTCGTGTCCAGGTCGGTTATGACCTCTATGACGGCACGATTCTCCGCCGGTTGACCGACGCCCGATCCGCTCTGGTTGGTCATCGATGAGCTGAATCCAGCCTGACAACGTGCCGTCGGAGATCCGATGGTGACGTCGTTGACAAGGAACAGATAGCGATTGGCATCTCAGCGCAGGCGACCGGCCCGACACGATCGGCCGGTCCTCGCGGGGAAGCCCACCGCCCACCCATTGAAGAGGGACGAGGACTGGCAAAGATGGCCGAGCTGACCATCTCCTCGGAGGAGATCCGCGGCGCGCTCGAGCGCTATGTCTCTTCCTATACACCGGAGATCTCCCGTGAGGAAGTCGGTGTCGTCACCGACGCCGCCGACGGAATCGCCCACATCGAGGGCCTGCCCTCGACCATGGCAAACGAGCTGCTCGAGTTTGCTGACGGCACGCTCGGGCTGGCACTGAACCTGGAGACCCGCGAGATCGGCGCGGTCGTCCTGGGTGAGTACGCCGGCATCGAGGAGGGCCAGCAGGTCCGCCGCACCGGCCGGGTGCTGTCCGTGCCCGTCGGTGACGCGTTCCTCGGTCGGGTCGTCGACCCGCTGGGCCGTCCGGTCGACGGGCTGGGCGAGATCGAGGACGAGGGCTACCGCGAGCTGGAGCTGCAGGCTCCCAACGTGATGGTCCGCCAGCCGGTCGAGGAGCCGCTGCAGACCGGCCTGAAGGCCATCGACGGCATGATCCCGATCGGCCGTGGCCAGCGTGAGCTGATCATCGGCGACCGGCAGACCGGCAAGACCACGGTTGCGATCGACACGATCATCAACCAGCGGGCGAACTGGGAGTCCGGCGACGAGGCCAAGCAGGTGCGCTGCATCTACGTGGCCATCGGGCAGAAGGCCACCACGATCGCCTCCGTCCGGGGCACGCTGGAAGAAGCCGGCGCGATGGAGTACACCACCATCGTCGCCGCACCGGCGTCCGACCCGGCCGGCTTCAAGTACATCGCCCCGTACACCGGCTCGTCCATCGGACAGCACTGGATGTACGCCGGCAAGCACGTGCTGATCGTCTTCGACGACCTGTCCAAGCAGGCCGAGGCGTACCGCGCGGTGTCGCTGCTGCTGCGTCGCCCGCCGGGCCGCGAGGCGTACCCGGGTGACGTGTTCTACCTGCACTCCCGGCTGCTGGAGCGCTGCGCGAAGCTCTCCGACGAGCTGGGCGGCGGTTCGATGACCGGTCTGCCGATCATCGAGACGAAGGCCGGCGACATCTCGGCCTACATCCCGACGAACGTCATCTCGATCACCGACGGCCAGATCTTCCTCGAGGCCGACCTGTTCAACGCCGGCACCAAGCCCGCGATCAACGTGGGCACCTCGGTGTCCCGGGTCGGTGGCGCGGCGCAGCGCAAGGCCATCAAGAAGGTCTCCGGCCGGCTCAAGCTCGACCTGGCGCAGTACCGCGACCTGGAGGCCTTCGCGGCCTTCGCGTCCGACCTGGACAAGACGTCCCGGGCGCAGCTGGCGCGCGGCGCCCGCCTGACCGAGCTGCTGAAGCAGCCGCAGTCGTCGCCGTTCCCGTACGAGGCCGAGGTCATCTCGATCTGGGCCGGAACCACCGGCAAGCTCGACGACGTGCCGGTCGGGGACGTCCGTCGCTTCGAGGACGAGCTGCTGGCGAGCCTGCGGCACAACCACAAGTCGGTCCTGGACGGCATCGCCGACACCGGCGCGCTGTCCGACGACGCGGTCACCACTCTGGAGGCGGCGGTCGAGAAGTTCAAGAAGGGCTTCCTGGCCGGCGACGGCGCACCGGTCTCCGACACCCCGGCCGAGGCGATGGCCGACGGTGCCGAGGGCCAGGAGAAGGTCCAGCGCTACGTTCCGCCGGCGGAGAAGTAACCCATGGCCGCACAGCTACGGGTACTCCGCCGCCGGGTCAAGTCGGTCCGCTCGACCGGCAAGATCACCAAGGCGCAGGAGCTGATCGCCACCAGCCGCATCGCGAAGGCGCAGGAGCGGGTGGCGGCGGCACAGCCCTACGCGCAGGCGATCACCGGTGTGCTGACGGCGCTCGCCTCCAGCGCCACGATGGACCATCCGCTGCTGGTGCCGCGCGAGACGGTGCGGCGCGCCGGCGTGCTGGTGGTCACCAGTGACCGCGGCATGTGCGGCGGCTACAACGCCAACGTGATCCGTACCGCGGAGCAGCTGATCAGTCGGTTGCGGGCGAACGGCATCGAACCGGTGCTGTACGTGATCGGTCGTAAGGGCCAGGCGTACTACAAGTTCCGGAACCGGGAGATGGCCCAGAACTGGACCGGATTCTCCGAGCAGCCGGGCTTCGAGAACGCCCGTGACGCCGGTCAGCTCATGATCAAGGCGTTCACCGCGGGTGCCGACGACACGGACGCCGACGGTGGTGCCGACGGCGT
Organism: Actinocatenispora sp.; assembly: GCA_049582705.1. GTDB lineage: Bacteria > Actinomycetota > Actinomycetes > Mycobacteriales > Micromonosporaceae > Actinocatenispora. The sequence goes on along the minus strand of JBAUUM010000792.1, from coordinate 13,061 downwards.
CACCGGCATCGACGAACTGCACGTGGTCTACACCCACATGCGGTCGATGATGTCGCAGGTGCCGACCGCCACCCGGGTCGCCCCGATGGAGATCGAGGAGACCGACGAGCCGTCCAGCGGGATCCCGCCGCTGTACGAGTTCGAGCCGGAGGCGGAGACGCTGCTCGACGGGCTGCTGCCGAAGTACATCAACACCCGCATCTACGCGGCCCTGTTGGATTCGGCGGCGAGCGAGTCGGCGGCCCGGCGTGCGGCGATGAAGAGCGCGACGGACAACGCGAACGACATCGCCAAGACGCTCACCCGACAGATGAACGCGGCCCGCCAGGCCGCCATCACCCAGGAGATCAGCGAGATCGTCGGCGGCGTGGACGCGCTCGCCGCGTCAGGAAGTGAAGAGTGATGACCACGACTGCTCAGGACAAGGCGACCACCGTGGGCCGGGTTGCCCGGGTGATCGGCGCCGTGGTCGACGTCGAGTTCCCGCGCGACGCCATGCCCGCGATCTACAACGCGCTCAAGGTCGACGTCGAGCTGTCGGCCGGCAAAGAGGAGATCACCCTGGAGGTCGCCCAGCACCTGGGTGACAACATGGTCCGGGCGATCTCGCTGAGGCCGACCGACGGCATGACCCGTGGCACCGAGGTCCGTGACACCGGCGAGCCGATCTCGGTGCCCGTCGGCGACATCACCAAGGGCCACGTGTTCAACGTGATCGGCGACGTGCTGAACCTGAAGGACGGCGAGAAGTTCGAGGTCAACGAGCGCTGGCCGATCCACCGCCAGCCGCCGGCGTTCGCCGACCTCGAGCCGAAGAGCGAGATGCTGGAGACCGGCATCAAGGTGCTCGACCTTCTCACCCCGTACGTCAAGGGTGGCAAGATCGGTCTGTTCGGTGGCGCCGGTGTGGGCAAGACGGTGCTGATCCAGGAGATGATCTACCGGGTCGCGCAGAACTTCGGTGGTACGTCGGTCTTTGCCGGTGTGGGTGAGCGGACCCGTGAGGGTAACGACCTCATCGGTGAGATGACCGAGATGAACGTGTTCGACAAGACGGCCCTGGTGTTCGGCCAGATGGACGAGCCGCCGGGCACCCGGCTGCGCGTCGCTCTGTCCGCGCTGACCATGGCCGAGTACTTCCGGGACGTGCAGAACCAGGAAGTGCTGCTGTTCATCGACAACATCTTCCGGTTCACCCAGGCGGGTTCGGAGGTGTCCACCCTGCTGGGCCGGATGCCGTCCGCGGTGGGTTACCAGCCGACGCTGGCCGACGAGATGGGTCTGCTGCAGGAGCGCATCACCTCGGTGCGAGGCCGCGCGATCACCTCCATGCAGGCGATCTACGTGCCGGCGGACGACTACACCGACCCGGCTCCGGCGACCACGTTCGCCCACCTGGACGCGACCACCAACCTGGAGCGGTCCATCTCCGACAAGGGCATCTACCCGGCGGTGGACCCGCTGGCGTCGACGTCCCGGTTGCTGGCCCCCGCGTACGTGGGTAACGAGCACTACCAGGTTGCCTCCACCGTCAAGGAGATCCTGCAGAAGTACAAGGACCTGCAGGACATCATCGCCATCCTCGGTATGGACGAACTGTCCGAAGAGGACAAGGTGACGGTGCAGCGGGCCCGTCGGATCGAGCGGTTCCTGTCCCAGAACACCTTCATGGCGGAGAAGTTCACCGGCCTGGCCGGTTCCTTCGTGCCGCTGAAGGAGACCATCGAGGCATTCAAGAAGCTGTCCGAGGGCGAGTACGACCACTTCCCCGAGCAGGCCTTCTTCATGTGCGGTGGCCTGGAGGACCTGGAGCGCAACGCGCACGAGCTGACGAAGAACGACTAAGTCCTTCGTGGACGGTTGTGCCGGGCCGGTGTCCCTTGTGGACGCCGGCCCGGTTCGTGTCCGGTGTGGACCATGCTGGCGCGGGCCGCTCGGATGCGGTACGGCCGTGCCGGGTCCGGTATGCCTGGTCCCGGTGGACAGTCACCCGTGACGTCGCCGATGTCGTGTCCGTACGGTGCTGTCCGGCTGTCCCGTTCGGCACCGTGCGGACCGGTGGTCGTGGTGTGACGGTTGCGGCGGGGATGGTTGTCGGTGCACGCAGTGTGTCGCCTTCGACGTGCCCTGTGTCACGTTTTCAGTCGGAGGCCGCTGGTTTAACTCGGCTGGCCACGCATTAGACTTCACGGTCAAACCCCCGTCCCGCTAGGAGCGCAGGTGGCCAAGGAATTGCACGTCGAACTCGTCGCGGTCGAACAGAAGGTCTGGACCGGCGAAGCGACGATGCTGATCGCCCGCACCGTGGAAGGTGAGCTGGGCATCCTGCCACGTCACGCGCCGCTTCTCGGTCAGCTGGCCGACCCGGGCACCGTCCGGATCCAGCGGGACGGCGAGGAGGAGCTCGCCTTCGCCGTGCACGGCGGGTTCCTGTCGGTGACCGAGCACGGCGTCACGATTCTGGCCGAGACCTGTGAGCCTGCGGAGCAGTCCGCGGCCGGCGCTCGCTAGCACGCGGGACGTGAGACGCCGATGCAGTTCTTCGAAGTAGTCGGAGTCGGTGTCTTTCTGCTGTGCATCGTGCTTGGCCTGCTGTTCGTACGACGAACGTTCTTTGCGCACGGTGGCGGCACGATCGAGGTGAGTGTTCGCCTGACGTCCAGGGTGCAGGGTCGTGGCTGGGCGCCCGGGTTCGGCCGGTTCTCCGGCGACGAACTCCGGTGGTACCGGATGTTCAGCTTCGCGTTCCGCCCCCGGGAAGTCTTCTCCCGGCGTGATCTGGTGATCCGGTCCCGCCGAGCGCCGGACGGTCCCGAACTGCTCGGTCTGCCCGCGGACAGTCAGATTCTCTGTTGTGTGGGCAGGCGCAGCACGGTCGAGATCGCGATGACCGAAGGCGCGCTCACCGGTTTCCTGTCCTGGCTCGAGGCCGCCCCGCCCGGGGCGGCCTCGCGTCGTTTCACCATCCTGCCCGCTGACGGTCAGGCCAGCTGACGGTTGCGTCGTCGACCCGGATGTCCCGCCTCGGTCCGCTGACCTTGACGTCGTCGGTGCGTCGCCTCGCGTCGCCGGCCCGGTGCGCGGGCCGAGGCGACACCCGCGCCGCGCCGGTCAGGGGTCGGCGACCAGCTCGACCTCGAACCCCTGCCCGTCCGCGAGGTACGCCGCGTACGTGTCCGGCCCGCCCGCGTGCGGATGCCGGTCCGCGAACAGCAGCTCCCACCCGTACGCCGGGGCCGCCGCGACCACGCCGTCCAGTTCGGCGCGGGTACCGGCGTGCAGCGCCACGTGGTTGAGCCCGGGTCGGGTGCGTTCGTGTCGTTCGCCGGTGAGCGCGGGGGACCGTTCGACCACGACGTACGCGTCGCCGAGCCGCCAGCTCCGGCCATGCTCCCAGTGCTGGAACTCGGTGTAGCCGAGTTCGCCCAGCAACCAACCCCAGGACCGGGCCGCGGCGGCCAGGTCGACGACCCACAGCTCCAGGTGATGTAGCGCCCCCCGGGTCGCCGTCGTCACCGCTCGCCGCCGGGCTTCCACAGCACGTCGCCGTCCGGGTTGGCGAGCCGGGACAGGATGAACAGCAGGTCGGACAGCCGGTTCAGGTACTTGGCGGTGAGCACGTTGGTCTGCTGGACGCCCGCGGCCTCGTCCCGGTCCAGCAGCGCCCAGGCGGACCGCTCGGCCCGGCGGGCGATCGTGCGGGCGTTGTGCAGCAGGGCGGCACCGGGGGTGCCGCCGGGCAGGATGAACGAGTCGAGCGGCCCGCAGCGCGCGTTGAACTCGTCACACCAGGTTTCCAGCCGGCCCACGTACTCGTCGGTGATCCGCAGCGGCGGATGCTTCGGATCCGGGACGATCGGGGTGGCCAGATCGGCGCCCACGTCGAACAGGTCGTTCTGGACGCGGGACAGCACGCCGCGCAGGTCCTCGTCGAGTCCGCCCAGCGCCAGCGCCATGCCGATCGCCGCGTTCGTCTCGTCGACGTCCGCGTACGCCCCGATCCGTTCGTCGGTCTTGGCGACCCGGCTGAAGTCGTTCAGGCCGGTGGTGCCGTCATCGCCGGTGCGCGTGTAGATGCGCGTCAGGTGAACTGCCATGAGAACCACCCTATCGGGCAGGGCCGGTCGCAAGCGGTCACCGACCACACCCCTACGATGACCGGCGTGGAGTTGATCCGGGTCTACGGTGGCACGCGACTGTCCGGCGAGGTTTCGGTCGCCGGCGCCAAGAACAGCGCACTGAAACTCATGGCGGCGGCACTGCTCGCCCCCGGGCGCACGGTGATCAGCAACGCCCCGGCCATCACCGACATCGTGATCATGGCCGAGGTGCTGCGTCGGCTGGGCTGTCAGGTGGACGTCGACGGTGGCAGCATCACCATCGAGACCCCGGAGCAGCTGCAGCCCGAGGCGGACTACGACCTGGTCCGCCGGCTGCGCGCCTCGATCTGTGTACTGGGTCCGCTGCTGGCCCGCTGCGGCCACGCCCGGGTGGCGCATCCCGGTGGCGACGCCATCGGCTCGCGGGGCCTGGACATGCACGTCGCGGGTCTGTCCCGGATGGGCGCGGACATCGGCAGCGAGCACGGCTTCGTGGTGGCCCGGGCGAACCGGCTGCACGGTGCGGCGATCTGGCTCGACTTCCCCAGCGTGGGCGCCACCGAGAACATCCTGATGGCGGCCGTGCTGGCACGCGGCACCACGGTCATCGACAACGCGGCCCGGGAGCCGGAGATCGTCGACCTGGTCACGATGCTCAACTCGATGGGCGCGAAGGTGTCCGGCGCGGGCAGTTCGACCCTGGAGATCGAGGGCGTCGACGCGATGCGCCCGACCGCGCACCGTACGGTCGGGGACCGCATCGTCGCCGGCACCTGGGCGTTCGGGGCGGCCATGACCCGCGGCGACGTGGTGGTGCGGGGCGTACGGGCGGCGAACCTCCAGCTCGCCCTGGACAAGCTGACCGACGCGGGGGGAACCGTCGAGGAGCTGCCGGACACGCCGACGACCGACGGTGGTCCCGCGGACGGCGACGTGCCCGCCTTCCGGGTCCGGATGCAGCAGCGGCCGACCGCGGTGGACGTGGTGACCCTGCCGTACCCGGGCTTCCCGACCGACCTGTTGCCGATGGCCATCGGCCTGGGTGCGGTGTCCGCCGGGGCGTCTCTGATCACCGAGAACATCTTCGACGGCCGGTTCATGTTCGTCAACGAGATGTCCCGGCTGGGCGCCGACATCCGTACCGACGGCCACCACGCGGTGGTCCGTGGCCGGGAGCGGCTGTCCGGGGCGCCGGTGCGTGCCTCCGACATCCGGGCCGGTGCCGGCCTGGTCATCGCCGGCCTGTGCGCGGACGGCAGCACCGAGGTCAGCCACGTGCACCACATCGACCGTGGCTACCCGAGCTTCGTGGACCAGCTGCGTTCGCTGGGTGTCAAGGCCGAGCGCGTCGCCGCCCCGGACGAGGAATTCCGCTACTGACCTGCGTCCCGCGCGGCCACGCCGGTCGTGCGCCGGGCAGCCGACGCGCCGGTCGCGAGTGGGTCGGCCGACGCGCTGGTCAGCCGATGGGGCGGCCCGTGGACGAGGCGGTCGGGCGCCGGTCAGCCGACCAGGCGGTGGGCCTGGTCGAGCTGGTGCACGAAGACGAGGACGGAGACCCCGCCCGGGCGGGTCGCGGTGGTCGACCGGATCCCGCCGTCGAGCAGCACCTCACGGACCAGGTTTGCCTGCCGCGTCGTGGCGGTGATCACCACGGTGCGCAGCAGGCCGTAGCCCTCGTCGGTGGATTCGACGGCCTCGACCTGCGCGTCCAGCGGCGCCGGGTCGAGCGCGTCGTGGCGGCCGTCGGGGAGGAGGTCGGGGATCGACACCGTGCCGAGATGTTCGAGCCGGGCCGGCTGCGGGGGCTCGTCGTCGACCGTGGGTGAGGCCAGGTACCGACGCTCCGCCAGATCGCTGCCGTAGGTCCAGCGCAGCACGACCGCGAGGCCGGCGATGAGGCCGAAGGCGATCAGAATGCTCACGGGGGCAGGCACGTCGCTAGTTTGCCACTGCCGTGCCAGTCGATGCGATCAGGCATCTGTCGTGTCGATGTCGGCGGTTCACACCGCGCCGATGCGGCGGGCCAGTGCCCGCAGTTCGCGTCCACCCGCCTCGCGGCGAGCCCTGCGCAGGATGTCACCGACGGTCTCCCGGACCGTCGTACTGGCCCTGACCCGCTGCGGCGCCAGCCTCTCGGCCACGCAGAAGGCCCGGACGGCCCGGTCGTCGCGACCGTCCTGCGCGTAGCCGCGGCCGAGATCGGACCAGAACGAGGCGCGGCGGGAGGCGGACGGTACCGATTCCGGGCGAATGGTGCGGGCGATCTCGTCCACCCGCCCGCCCTCGCCCAGCTCGACGGCGACCGCCACCCGCCAGAAGCCGATGTTGGTCGGTCCGAAGCACAGTTCGGCGAAGTGCCCCTCGCCGGTCCGGGTGGCGACGGTGTCGGCCTCGGCGAGATGGTCGTGCGCGTCGGCCGGCCGCTCGGTGACGGCGGCGGCGAATCCGGCGGACAGGTGCAGCATGCCGTAGACCTGTGCGGCGTCGGCGTCGTCCAGGTGGGCCCGGAGACGCCCGGCCGCCTCGGCCGCCAGCCGGCCGGTCAGCGTCTTGGTCTCGGGCGGCAGGGAGTGCAGCCGGGTGAAGTCGGCCAGGCCGGTCCAGGCCGGCTCGTCGAGTTCGGCGGCGGCCCGTCCGCACGCCTCGGCGGCGGTCATGGCCAGGTCGCGGTGCCCGAGGTACTTCAGGGTGTACGTGGTGCAGTACGTGGTCCGTACGAGCAGCCGCAGCGCCTCGACCCGCTCGGCGCCGTGGCTGGTCCGGATCAGTGCCCCCAGGTCGCGCAGCAGGTCGGGCAGGAGCGGGCCGATCTGGTCGTACCGGGCCGCCGCGCGCAGCGGGGGGAGTTCGTCGGTGGCGGTGCGCAGGGCCTTGAGGGCGCGCCCTGGTCGCCGGTCGTCGCCGAGGGCCAGCATGACCAGCGCGGAGCGCACGGCCGGCACGGTCGCGAGGGCCGTGGCGTGCTCCGGGAACAGCGGCGTGCCGGGCTGGTCGGTGAGGTCGGCGGTGGAGACCTGGAGCGCGCTGGCGACGGAGGTCAGCTGCGAGCGTCGGTCCAGGATGCGTTTGCCGTTCTCCACCTCGGACAGCAGTCCGACGGAGATTCCGGCCAGTCCGGCGAGCGTCTTGAGCGGCAGGCCGCGGTACCGCCGCCAGGTGCGGATGCGTTCCCCGACGATCGGCCGATCGTCGGGGAGGAACGATTCCGGAGCCATAAACCCACGGTACGGGCGGTTTGACCCATACGGAAGACGTGTTCATCGAGTGATTTTCCACTGACTTTCAGCAACTCACGCTGCGAGGACTACCGTGAGTGATCTGTGCGGTGCTTGCGGAGCGTGTGGGTGAGGTTCACGCCCGTGAACCCTGTCAAGAATGCTCCACGTAGTGTCATGGTCGCGCTTGGTGCTTTCGAACGGGAAAGCTCTCGGTTGTGCCATCTCGGGTCCCGGCACTTCCGTCAACGGCGCACCACATGGGGGACCCCACGACGCCGGGAGGCGGGCATGGACCGCGACCCGAACGACGACGACCCCAACGACCCACTTCTACCGGCCGCGCCGGGCGGTGCCGACCCGCTGTTGACCCGGGTCGCCAGTCGACTGCTCCGGACGCACCGGGCCGACCCGGCCCACCCCGCCAGATGCGCGTACCCCCGCTGCCATCGCCCGTACCCGTGCGACACGGCCCGGCTCGCGGTCGAGGCGATGACCCAGGCGCGCTGCTGGGTCGGCGCGGAGCAGGCCGAACCGGCGGTGCCCGAACCGGCGGTGCCCGGGCCGGCGGCCGGCCTCATCGGTGCCGCGGCCGGCGACGGTGCGTCATGACCATCACCGGAGTCGCGCCCCAGGTCGGCGACCTGGTCCGACTGGACCAGAAGGCGAGTTCCCAGTTCGAGCGGGCGATCTGGTTCCGGGTGATCGGCGTCCGGCCCTCCTCGGCCATGCCCGGCTGGGTCTACCTGGACGGTTGGGAACTGGCCGAGGACCTCGAGATCGTCGAAGTGACCGTCTTCGTACGCATCGCCGGGCTGATAATCCGTCAGGACCACTGACCGTCGGCACGTGCGACCGGTACCTCCCGGGCCACGCCGGCTGAGTACAGTTCCCTACTGAACGGTAGCTTGGGCAGACGGGAGAAGCGGACATGGCGGGACGACTCGCGGTGATCGGCGCGGGCCTGATGGGTTCGGGCATCGCCCAGGTCGCGGCACAGGCCGGATGGCACGTGACGATGCGCGACGTCGACGACGACGCGCTGGCGCGCGGAGTCAACGGCATCCGCGCCTCCCTGGAGAAGTTCGTCGCCAAGGAGAAGCTGACGGCGGCGGACGCGGAGGCGGCGCTGTCCCGGCTGGAGACCACCACGGACCTCGACGCCGCGGCCGAGGCCGACCTCGTGGTCGAGGCCGTGTTCGAGCAGCTCGAGGTGAAGCAGCGGCTCTTCGGCGAGCTGGACAAGATCTGCAAGCAGGACGCGGTGCTGGCCACCAACACCTCGGCCATCCCGATCACCACCATCGCCTCGGTCACCCAGCGGCCCGAGTCGGTCGTCGGGACCCACTTCTTCTCCCCGGTGCCGATGATGAAGCTCGTCGAGCTGGTGCGCGGGTACGCCACCAGCGACGCGACGCTGGCCGCGGCGAAGTCGTTCGCGGAGGAGATCGGGAAGACCGTCGTGGTGGTCAACCGGGACGTCGCCGGGTTCGTCACCACCCGGTTGATCTGTGCGCTGGTCATGGAGGCGGCCCGGTTGGTGGAGAACGGCGTGATCAGCGCCGAGGACCTCGACGTCGCCTGCAAGCTGGGCTTCGGTCACGCGATGGGGCCGCTGGCCACCACCGACCTGACCGGTGTCGACGTCCTGGTGCACGCCACGGAGAACATCTACGCCGACACCCGGGACGCCAAGTTCGCCCCGCCCGAGTCGCTGCTGCGGATGGTGGCCGCGGGCCGGCTCGGTCGCAAGTCGGGCGAGGGCTTCTACCCGTACGGGTAGGCCGTCGTGGCGTCGGCTCCGGCTCTCGCCACGGGCGCCGGGGCCGACGCGACAATGCCACGTGGCGTTATCGGACGATCGCGTGCAGCCGTCGCAGGCGGGCCGTACTTTCCGCCGCGATATGCACGTCGAGTGACGATCAATGGCGTCGTTCCAGCGTACTGTTCCCGCATTTCTGTCACCCGCTGTGAACAGTGGCCGCGGGGTGAAGAAACAGCTTTGCTGTCACGCAGTGTGAAGAATGACTCTTTCAGATGGCGCCAGTGTGCGGTCGCAACCGCTTGGCCGCATCGTCAAAAGCAGTCCTTAGGCGGAGCGGATCCTGCGAACAGACAGCATCGTGAAAACCGGCCTCGAGTTGATCGGCGATCGAGACCAGAGCCGGATAGAGCGCCACCGCGTTCATTCGGCTGACTGCTTTCATGGCGGGAACCCAGGCTTCGACCTCGGTGCCTGATCGCGGCAGGTCGCACATGATCAGCTGCATGTACGCCTCGCGGGCGGCTTCGGTCTGGGTCAGTCCCTGCATGTCGTCCATCGGCGTCCTCGTCCGTTGCCCGTGTCCCCGACGTGCGGTGGTCGTTGGTGCGCAAGTCAAGCACAATTGCCCACGAAGGGGAATACCACCGAATTGGCACCCGGACAGTGGGGCGCACCGCCGTATCGCTGATATCGACTCTAATACCTCGAAGATGAGAATTTGCTAGGAGCTAGCGGACGAGCAGTCCGAAGAGTCCACAGCCCACCACCAGACCGGCGCACAGCAGCACGGCGAAGGCGCGGGGCGCCATCGGCTGGCCGTACCGGGACAGCCACATCAGCCCCAGCGGAATACCCGCCACCGGCGACGCGAAGAAAGCGATCTCCGCGATGATCCGGGCCGCCGTGGCTTCCGTGCCGGCCATCCCGTGTGCCGCGACGAGCAGCGCCTCACCCACACCGAACAGGATCAGCGCGCCCAGTACGCCGGCGACGAGCATGGCCGGCAGCATCGGCATCGGCAACGCGATCCGCAGCTCACCGCGGCGGGCCCGGGCCAGCAGCTGTGCCGCCTCGGCCAGCAGCGTCCCGGCCACGGCGCCCTGTTGCGGCCGTGACGGGGCCGGCAGGTCGCCGACGGGACGCCGGCCCTGGAAGTCCCGCACCTCCCGCCACAACCGGGTGCACTCCCGGTCCGTGTCGGTCACCGCCGCCTTCGCCGCGTCGGCCCCGGCGTCGGCCTCGGACACCCGGGCCGCCGACGCCGCGGTCCGCCGGCCGATGTCCCGCCGCTCCGTGACCATCGTGTGGTCCGCCCGGTCCAGCGCGGCGATCCGGTCCTGCAGCGGCCCGGCCAGGGCCGCCACGGCGTCGCGGTAGGCCACCCGGGGCGACACCCCGACCGGCCCGGGCTGTGGAGTCACGGCGCCTCCACCGTGTCGTACGGGATGACGACCTGCGGGCGGCGGTGCACCGAACGGTCGAAGAACAGCGCCCGGCGCGGCCGCGGGTACCAGGCCGGGCCGCCGGGCTGGGTGGACAGCGGCGCGAGTTCCTGGCCCTGCACGTCCAGCGCGAGCCACGCGCCGAACGCGTCCAGGCGGGCGGCGACGCCACCCAGGTCGTCGCGGAGCCGCGGCACCGAACGCCACCAGCCGAGCAGATGGGTGCGCTGCTCCGGCCCGTACCCGGTGACGTCCTTCAGGTCGTCCCGGGCGCTGCGGCGGGTGGCCGGGTCCTTCCGCTCCAACAGGGACGACGCGGCGTCCACCGCGTACAGCACGAGCACGTGCGGCAGCGCCTCCCGGGACCCTTCGGCGCGTACCTGCTGCGCGGTCTCGGCCAGCAGGGTGCGGATGCCGGTCCGGTCGTACCAGTCGACGTCGTGCCCGTCCGCGCGCAGCCGTTCGAGCAGGCACTTGGTGGCCTCCACGGCGTCGTCGTCGAGGCAGCCCAGGCTGAACCGCACGGCCCCGGCCGGGTACTGGCGGGCCACCGACAGCGTGGCCGTGGCGAGCACGTCGCAGGCCTCGACGGCCCGGGACCCCAGTACGGCGAGGTTGCGGCCGGGGGAGCGGGACAGCCGTACGGCGGCGGACCGGTTGGTCACGTCGATGGTGTGGCCGAGCAGTGCGACCGGCACCCGCGGCGATTGCGTGCCGTCGGTGCCCAGCGAGGCGAAGTCGGCCGCCTCCGACAGCAGCGGGACGTGGTCGCCGTCGAACAGCACCGGCGTCGGTGCGTCGGTGGGCTGGTCGCGGCAGAGCCGGGCCTGCAGCGCGTCGAGGGAGCCACGGCTGCCCGCGTCCGGGATGTGCGCGACGCGGTTCGCCGGGGTCGCACCGGAGTCCGGGTTGACGATCGCGTGGTGCCGGGGCACCGTGTCCGCGGCCATGTTTCCCTCGGCCAGGATCCGGCGGGCCTTGGGCAGCGCGATGCGCAGGGTGAACTGGGCGACCATCGAGGTACGCCCCCACAGCGCGTCGATGCCGGACAGGTCCTGGCTGGCCAGTACGAGGTGGATGCCCTGCGACCGGCCCCGCCGGGCCAGGTCCTCCAGCATCCGCGCGGCTTCCAGCGCGACCGGGTCCCGGCCGTCGAGCAGTACCTGGAACTCGTCGATGACCGCGACGATCCTCGGCCAGTGCCCGGTTGGGTCCTCGGCCCGCAGCTCGGCGAGCTTGGTCGCCTCGTGTGCCTTCGCCGCCTCGGCCCGCCGCCGCAGTTCCCGGTGCAGGAAGGCGAGCAGGGCCAGGCCGTACTCGCGGTCCGAGTTGATGTTGACCCCGACCAGCCGGACCTGGGGCAGCCAGCTCGGGTCCCGCCGCCCCGGCGCGAACCGGGCGAACGACACGCCCTCCTTGAAGTCCAGCAGGTAGAGGGCCAGCTCGTCGGGGGAGTAGCGGGCGGCCAACGCGCCGATCCAGGCGTACAGCAGGTTGGTCTTGCCGGCGCCCGACGGGCCGCCGATCAGGGCGTGCGGCGGCGAGTCGCCGAGGTCCACGGTGATCAGCCGGCCGTCCGGCCCGGCGCCCACCGGTGCGCGGAGCCGCTCGGCCGACGACTCGGTCCACAGCCGCTGCGGCAGCAGGTCGGCGAAGACCGCGGGTTCGGGGCCGGCCAGTACCTGCTCGGCGATGCCCCGGCAGGTGCCGGTGACCAGTTCGGTGGGCGGGGGCGGGTCCAGCGCCACGGTGAAGGCGTTGCCGGTGAGGCTGGTCCAGACCCGCTCGCCGAACAGCACCACCGAGTCGACGAGCGGATGCTCCGACCAGGTGTCCGGCGCCCCGACGCCGGACATCACCAGGTGTACGCCGCAGGCTGGACCGGTGCGGACCACCCGGTCCAGCTGGGCGCGCTGCGCGCCGGACAGTTCCCCGTCGCCGTCCGCGCCGGTGCCCTCGCCGAGCAGTACCGCGATCCGCCACGGTTCCGGCCGTCGCCCGGTGGCGGCGTGCAGGTCACGCAGCGAGGCGTACTCGCCGGCCAGTACGGTCTCGTTGATCCGCCGGATCTGTTCCACCAGCTCGTCCAGGACGCCGCCCAGCCCGCCCGGCCCGACGAAGGTCAGCAGCCCCGCCGTCGCGAGCGGCGCGAAGCTGGCCAGGCTGCCGCCGAGCCGTTCCGGGTCGTACACGGTGAGCCGTACCGAACCGGGCGGCGTGCAGCCGAGGGTACGCAGCAGCACCGTGGACACCAGGGCGTGCACGTCGTCGGTGGTACGCCGGGCGGCGGCGGCCAGACTGGGGCCGGCGTCCGGCGTCGTGCCGGCGGGGGCGGGCAGATGCGCGGTGACGGCGCGGTGGCCGGGGTCGAGGATCGCCAGGTGACCCTGGTCGAGCAGGCCGACCAGGGCCGGCGGCCCCGGCCACGGGTACGGCCCGGGTCGCTGCGGCAGCGCCTGCGGAGCGGTGAGCCGGCCGATGCGTACCAGGCCGGGCAGCCGGTCGCGGGCCGGCGGGGTCGCGGACCAGTCCGACC
>JBAUUM010000791.1:0-4196 GCA_049582705.1 Actinocatenispora sp. | reverse complement strand
GATCCGGCGATCCGGCGATCCGGCGATCCGGCGATCCGGCGATCCGGCGACCCGGCGACCCGGCGACCCGGCGACCCGGCGACCCGGCGACGCGCGAACAGCGGTTGCATCACCCAGTAGTAACCAGCATACTGTTTTCACTGGTTACGAGAGGGGAAAGCAATGAGCGGCATCGCCCGCCTCACCACCGTGATACTCGACTGCCCCGATCCGAGGGCACTCGCCGAGTTCTACAGCGCGCTGACCGGTTGGAAGATCGTCGACGGTGACGACGAGGACTGGATCGACCTGTCCGGCGACGCCGGCATCCAGCTGTCCTTCCAGCGGGCCACCGACCACCAGCCGCCGCGCTGGCCGGACCCCGGGCATCCGCAGCAGTTCCACCTGGACCTGGAGGTCGAGGATCTGGACGAGACCGAGGTCAAGGTGATCGCGATCGGCGCGACCAAGGCCAGCGTGCAGCCGGGTCGGAGCTTCCGGGTGTTCACCGACCCGGCCGGGCACCCGTTCTGCCTCTGCGTCAACTGACCGGGAACGCACCCGGGCGATCCCGGATCCGTGAATGCGGCGCGACCCGGCGTCCGCGAAGCACGCCGGGCCACGGGGGATGCCGAGAGTCACGGCACGGTGCCGCGGCACGATCGAGGTCGTGCCGCGGCACCGTGCCGGGCCGCTACCCGAACGCGGGCAGCACCTCCGCCGCGACCAGATCCAGCTGGTCGAGATCGGACAGGTCGAGCATCTGCAGGTAGACCCGGTCGGTACCGATCTCGACGAAGTCGCCGATCCGCTCGACCAGCTCCGCCGGGGTCCCGGCCAGGCCGTTCTCTCGCAGTTCAGCCAGGTCACGACCGATCGCGTCGGCCCGCCGCCGCAGCTGCCGGTCGTCCGAGCCGCAGCACACCACCTGGGCCACGGAGAACTTCATCTCGGCCGGATCCCGGTCGATCTCCTCGCAGGCCCTGCGTACGCCGTCGAACAGCGCCGCGCTCGGCTCCGACCGTTCAAACGCCGCGTTGTACTCGTCGGCGTACCGGGCGGCGAGCCGCGGCGTGCGTCGCTTCCCGGAGCCACCGATGATCACCGGCGGCCTCGGCTGCTGCACGGTACGGACCAGTCCCGGTGCGTCGGCGAGCTGGTAGTACCGCCCCTCGAAGGAGAACGTCCCGTCCGCGGGTGTCTCCCACAGGCCGGTGACGATCGCCAACTGCTCGCTGTACCGGTCGAACCGTTCGCCCAGTTCCGGGAAGGGGATGCCGTACGCGGAGTGCTCCGCGGCGTACCAGCCGCTGCCGATGCCGAGTTCCACCCGGCCGTCGGACATCTGGTCGACCTGCGCCACCTCGATCGCCAGGGGACCCGGATGCCGGAACGTCGCCGCCGACATCAGCGTCCCCAACCGGATGCGGCGCGTGTCGCGGGCCAGGCCGGCCAGGGTCACCCAGGCGTCGGTGGGCCCGGGTTCACCCGTGACGTCGCCCATCTTCAGGTAGTGGTCGGATCTGAAGAACGCGTCGAAGCCGCACTCCTCGGCGCGACGCGCCGCCCGCAACAACTGTTCGTAGCTGGCGCCCTGCTGGGGCTCGGTGAAGATACGAAGCTGCATGTCCTTCAGCCTTACCCAGAATCGCCGCTGGCTATCGCAACCGGTCGGCTCGTCCCAGCCACTGGCGTACCGGATGACCGTGGACCCGCCGACGCTCGGGCGGCATGCCCCGGCCGTGCGGTAGGCGCGGCGCGGTAGGCACGGCGCGGTCGCACCCACCCGGTAGCGTGATCCAGGTGGGCGCGGAAGGTTACTGCTGGATCAGTTTCACCACCGACTACGGCACGCGGGACGGCTTCGTCGCCGCGTGCAAGGGCGTCATCGCCACCGTCTCCCCCGCGACCACGATCCTCGACGTCACCCACCACGTGCCGGCCGGCGACGTCCGGCGCGGCGCGGTCGTGCTGGCCCAGACGGTGCCGTACCTGCCGCCGGCGGTGCACCTCGCGGTGGTCGACCCGGGGGTGGGCACGGCGCGACGGGCGATCGCCGTGCAGACCGCCACGAGTGTCCTGGTCGGCCCCGACAACGGGCTGCTCGGCTGGGCGGCCGACGCGCTCGGCGGTGCGCGTCGCGCCGTCGTGCTCGACCGGCCGGACTGGCACCTCACCCCCGTCTCCCGTACCTTCCACGGCCGCGACATCTTCGGACCGGTGGCCGCGCGGCTGGCCACCGGTCGACCGTTCACCGAGGCGGGCACCGCACTCGACCCGGGCGAACTGGTCACCCTGCCCGAACCGGTACTCCGGCACACCAACGGTCAGGCGGAGGTCGAGGTGTTGACGGTGGACGCCTTCGGCAACGTGGCACTGGCCGCCGGCGCCGCGACGTTGACGGAGCTGGGCGGGCCGCGCGACGTCACCGTGTCGGTCGGGGATCGCCGGCTGCCGGTGACCGTCGGCGAGACCTTCGGCTCGGTCCCGCCGGGTGAGTTGCTGCTCTACCTGGACTCCGCCGACCAGCTCACCCTGGCGGTGAACGGCGGCTCCGCGGCGCGCCGGCTCGAGCTGCGTGCCGGTGACCTGGTCCGGTTGGTTCCGACCAGCCACTGAGCCGGCCCGGCGGACCAATGAACCGGCCCGGCAGGCCGCTGAGCCCGCTCGCCGTCCCGGCGGACCGCGGAGCCGGCCTGGCGGACCGCCGAGCCGGCCCGGTGGACCGCTGAGCCGGCGACCCCGCGGAGGTTGTCGCCGGCGACGGCCATCGCGGTGCACGATGGATCCGTGCCCGAAGGTGACACCGTCTGGCTGCACGCCCGTCGTCTCGACGAGGCGCTCAGCGGCCGACCGCTGACCGGCAGCGACTTCCGGTTGCCCAGCCTGGCGACCGTGGACCTGACCGGTTGGCGGGTACTCACGACGGTCAGCCGCGGCAAGCACCTGCTGACCCGCCTCGCCGGGCCCGGCGGGGAGCACCGCTCGTTGCACTCGCACCTGCGGATGGACGGCAGTTGGCGCACGTACCGTGCCGGGTCACCGCGCCGTACCGGGCCCGCGCACACCATCCGGGTGGTACTGAGTACCGGTGCCGCGAGCGCGATCGGGTACCGGCTGCACGACGTCGCGGTGGTCCCCACCGACGCGGAGGACCGGCTCGTCGGCCATCTCGGTCCGGACCTGCTCGGCCCGGACTGGGATCCCGACGAGGCGACGCGGCGGTTGGCGGCCCACCCGGACGTCCCGGTCGGGCACGCCCTGCTCGACCAGCGCAACCTCGCCGGGATCGGCAATCTGTACCGCTGTGAACTCGCCTTCCTCCGCGGGACGTCGCCGTGGACACCGGTGGGTGAGGTAGCCGACCTGGCCGGGATGGTGGGGCTGGCGCGGCGGGTGCTGTACGCGAACCGGCACCGCTGGGAGCAGGTCACGACCGGCTCGCAACGTCCCGGCGAGCAGACCTTCGTCTACGGGCGGGGTGGGAAGCCGTGCCGCCGTTGCGGCACCCCGGTGCGCCGGCTCGAGCAGTCGGACCGGCCCGGGGAGGAGCGGGTCACCTACTGGTGCCCGGCCTGTCAGCCCGGACCGGCACCGGACCGGGTCACGACGACCGGGTGAGGACCGTGGACGCCGGCCGTGGACGACGGGGTGAGGCCCGCGAATGACGGGCGACGCCCGTGGGCAACGGGAGACCGGTGGGCGACGGGCGTGCTCAGCTGGCCGGGGCGTTGCTCGTCGGCGAGGCGAGGTCGCGCAACTCAGCCAGGCCCTGGGCGAACGCGGCCATCTGATCGGCTGCGTCGGCGAGCCGGACGCTGGAAAGATCGTCCGCGACGGCGCCGTGCTCGGCCGCGCAGGCGGCGGCCGCTGCCACCAACCGCTCGAACGTGGTGACGCCGTCCTCCAGCCGCGCCAACAGCATCGTCCTGGCCTCGACAAGCGACTGCTGGGTGTCCGGTGCGGCGAACCGCTGGGCCCGCTCCACGGTCAGCACCCGACCGGCCAGGTCGCGCAGCGACCGCTCCCCGGTGGCGGCCTCCCGCATCGCGTCGCTGACCTGTTCGGCCAGCGGGCCGTCCAGGTCGGCGAGGGTCGTGGCGGCGGCGTCGAGCCTCGCCCAGGCCGGCGCAGCGGCCGATTCGCGGAACCTGCGCCGCTGTGCGCGGCGCCCCACTTCGTCGACGGCGGCCCGGGCCATCGGGTTCGCGCCCAGG
>JBAUUM010000790.1:0-5384 GCA_049582705.1 Actinocatenispora sp. | reverse complement strand
GTCCGGGCGCGCTCGGCCCTGCGGCGTGCCTGCGTCATGGCGCGCAGCGCGGACCTGGCGCCGCCCTCGGTCAGTTGCGCGGCACCCTTCGCCTGCCGGTACCGGCCGAGGGTGCGGGCCTGCTGGTCCCCGACGTACTGAAGGTAGGCCACGTTGCGCAGCGCGTCGGCCGGGGAACCGGCGACGATGGCGGCGGTGGCGCTGACGGTGCCGCCGAGTTCGTAGTTGCTCCGCACGGTGGCGTCGACCTGTCGCCGTTGCCGGTGCACCCGCCGTCCCGCCGCGCGGCGCTGCACCCGTGCCCCGGTCAGTACCTTCGCCGCGCGGTCCTGTTCGACCACCGCCCGTTCGTAGTGCTCGATGGCGATCGACGTGCTGACCGATGCGGCCCGCAGGTCCGCGTCGGCCTCGGTGAGTTGGGCGGACAGGGTGCCGATCCGGGCCGCGATGTCGTGTGTGGACCGGATGCCGGTCGGCGCCGCGTGGGCGGGTGCCACGGGGGTGAGCAGGAGAGCTGCGAGGGTGGTGGCGACGGCCACGGCACGGCGGGTCGAGCGCCGTACCACGACGGGGCGTCGTGGCCGGGCGTCCGCCGCCCGTACCGGTAAACCGTCGGTGTCACTTGTCCGCACGAGGAGCACCTCCGACAAGATCACGTGGACCCAGTGAAGGGCGACATGTCGTATCGACACAGCCGAATGCCGCGAAGTTCAGTCGATCGGGTGGACGCGACGAAACGCCGCAACATCGGCGTCCGGTACTCGTGGTGAGCGGTCGTGGGCCTGGCCGGGCGCCCGGGAGACAAGCCCTACAGCGACGGCCAGGCTTCCCGGGTGAACACGAACGTCGCGATGT
This sequence comes from Actinocatenispora sp., assembly GCA_049582705.1. GTDB lineage: Bacteria > Actinomycetota > Actinomycetes > Mycobacteriales > Micromonosporaceae > Actinocatenispora. The sequence continues at coordinate 4,529 of JBAUUM010000790.1, read as the reverse complement.
CCAGTGCGCTGACCGCGCCGGTGCGACCGCGACGGACCGTCAGGATCTCGCCGTCGTTCATGCCGCTGTGGCAGCGCCACCGGTCCTGGCCCAGCGCGGTGAACCGCCACGGTGCCCAGCTCGCACCGACCGGCGCCAGCTCCAGTTCCCGGGTGCCCGACCGGTAGCTCGCCTCGTACTCGCGGCCCATCCACCACCAGCGACCGGTCAGTTCCTCGACCTGCGCCGGCGGCGCCGCGCCCGGCCGCCACGGGATCGGCCGGACGGGTTCGGCGTCCAGTACCGCGTCCAGCACGTCGAGCCCCAACCGGTCGATGCCGGTACCGCGCAGCGTGTACGCGTTCGCGAACGCGACCACCGCCGTGCGGGTCGGCCGGTGCGCCACCAGTACGGCCAGGTAGCCGGGCATCGATCCGGTGTGCCCGACGTAGACCCGCTCACCGCGCCGCCACAGCTCCACGCCCAGACCGTGCCCCGAGGTCCAGGACTCCAGGTCGGAGATGACCACCGGTGCGCACATCTCGGCGAGGGAACCGGGAGCGAGTACGGGGCCGCCGTCCAACTCGGCCCCGGCGCCCGCCGGGTCGGCCAGGAAGCCGGCCCACCGCGCCAGGTCGGACACCGTGCTCCAGAGCTGGCCCGCCGGCGCCATCGCGCCCGCGTCGAGCCGCGGTTCCTCCCGCAGGGTGCCGTGCCAGGGGTGTACGACGTAACCGCGGGCGAACGGCTCCGCCGGCGCGTAGCTGGTCCGCGTCATGCCCAGCGGCGTGAGCAACTGTTCGTCGACCAGTCGGCTCCACGGGGTGTCGGTGATGCGCTCCAGCACACCACCGAGCAGCCCGAACGCCAGGTTGGAGTAGTGGTAGGAGCGGTACGGCGGGCCGGCCAGCTTGTCCGGGGTCAGCCCGGCGACGAGTTCGCCGACGCCGGCGCCGGCGGAGCGTTCCCACCATTCACCGTCCGGCTCGCGCTGCAGGCCGGACGAGTGGCCGAGCAACTGGCGCAGCGTCACCGCGCCGACCGGGGTGCCGGGCAGGTACTTGTCCAGCGCGTCGTCGAGGCCGAAGGCGCCGGCGTCGCGCAACCGCAGGGCCAGTACCGCGGTGAGCGTCTTGGTGATGGAGCCGATCCGGTACTGGGTGTCGGCGTGCGGCGGTGGCAGCTCGCCCGCCCCGGTCAGGTGGACCACCCGGGAGTCCCGCACCACGCCGGCGACCAGGGAGGGCACCCGACCGTGTGCCTGCGCCACGGCGGCCAGCTCGTCCACGTGCCCGGCGGTGCCCGGCAGCAGGCCGGCGCGTTCCGCGTCGGGGGTCTGCTCACTCGGCTGCGTCACGGGTCCTCCTTGGGCGAGTGGGCCCGCGGCCGGTGGGCGCGGACCGCCGCGTGGGGATCGGGTCACCAGTTCGGCTCGGTGGGCGACGTCGGCAGCGCCACGTGCGGGGGGCGGATCACGTAGACCGCCCCGCCGGACCCGCCCAGCCACGCTCGGGCGAACTCGTGCCGGTCGTAGGTCCGCCGGACCGTATCACGCTGCGGCGCCGCCGGATCGTTGACGACGACGTCGCCGGACGCGGTGAAACCGACGACGACCAGCAGGTGCCCGTTGGTCGGATAGTCCGCGCCGGTGAGTTCGCCGGGAGCGAACCGGATCGAGGCGACGAGCGGGATTCCGGCGGCGACGAACAGCTCCGCCTCGGCCAGGTTCCGCAGCCGGGTGACGAACGCCGACAGACCGTACCGCGCGGCGTAGGCCGTGTTGAACGCCCAGTTCCCGGTTCCGGTGAACGAGTAGTCGTAGCAGTGCCGTACCGCGTGGTGGATGAAGCCGTCCGCATAGTCCGCGCGTACCCACGCGTAGTCCTGGGGCTCCGGCCCGGTCTCCCAGAAGCGCAGGACCATGCTGGTGGACGTCGGGCTGCACCAGGCGTCCCCGCCGCCGTCCCAGTGCGGGTACTGGCCGGAGTGGGCGCGCTGCGAGCTGACGGGCACGTCCAGCGTGCGCCCCCCGGCCGCCGCGACCGTGCCGGGTCCGTCCTGGGCGCCGGAGCTGGCCGGCCCGGCCGACGCGATCACCCCGACGGAGGTCAGTACCGGCACGTCGGTCGATCCGAACGGGCGCAGCAGGGTGACCCGGATCCGGTAGCCGGTGAGGTCGGTGCGGCGGGCGATGAACGCGTCGGTACTGGTGCGTCCGGTGCGGTCGGAGAACGGTACGGAGGCCGGCCGCAGTGCGCCGTCGTCCTCGGCCCACCGGGCCAACGGATACCAGGTGCCGTCGCCGTCGCCGTCGGTTTCCGGGTCCCCGGTACCGGCGTCGCCGGACACCTGCACGGCCAGCTCCAGCCAGCTCGCGCCGGGGGTGTCCGCCTGCCAGCTGGCGACCAGCTCCGTGTACGCGAACCCGGGCCGCACCACGGGGCTGGTCCAGGTGCCCGCCACGTACCGACGCGGGGTGTCGTCGCCGTGCGGGTCGGAGTGGTCGCGGATATGGGTGGCCTTGCCGAAGCCGATGCCCTGTTCCCCGGGCACCAGGCCGACCGCGCTGCCGTCCGCGAAGCCGACGCCCCGGTACTCGGTGTAGCGCAGCCGGCGGGTCGGGCTCTCCTGGGTCGCGTCGCGGTCGGCGGCGGCGTCGATGGCCGGAGTGCACCCTGTCGACATGGCGGTCGGTTCTCCCATTCCCCGGAGCGTCTGTCGCGCGGGTCGGCACCGGCCCGGGCGTGGTGATCATGCTAGGGGTGTTCCCGGCTCTCCGGTCGGGGAGTCGGGTTGCCGGCACGGTCGCGGGGTAGCGGTGCGTCACGGTCGGTGTTGTCCCCGCTCGTGCCGGCAACGTCGCGACCGGGCGAATGGTCGGAAACGCCGGAGCGGAGCGCCGAGATCACAGTGAGTGGCTTACGGTGGTGCGGCCGGGTCGCAGTCGGCGCCCGCAACCTAGCCGATGGTGTTGTTATGGCGTGAACATGTCACGATCGAAGTGTGGCAGCGATCATATGGTTGGTCCTCGGCGTGGTGCTCGCGATCGCCGAGGCGTTCACGCTGACCTTCGTCCTGCTGATGGTGGCGGCGGGGGCCTTCGCGGCGGCGGTGGCCGCGGCACTGGGGGCGCCGGTGCTGCTGCAGGGCGTGGTGTTCGCGGCGGTGACGGCCGCCTCCCTCGCGGCGGTGCGGCCCGCCATCCGCCGTTTCCAGGTGCAGCGCTCGGCGCAGGTCGAGCCGATGGGGATCGCCGCGATCGAGGGCTCGGAGGCGCTGGTCCTGGAGCCGGTCGATGCGCACCACGGTCTGGTCCGGGTCTCGGGGGAGGAGTGGACGGCCCGGTCCTTCGACTCGTCGCAGAGCTTTGAACAGGGTGAACACGTGCAGATCATCAAAATCAAGGGTGCAACAGCCCTGGTATGGAGGATGCCGTAATGGAGGCAGCACTAGGCGTGATCGTTGCGATCATCGTCTTGGTCGTTCTGATAGTGCTGATCCGGTCCGTTCGGATCGTTCCGCAGCAGCAGGCATACATCGTCGAGCGGCTCGGTAAGTACCTGAAGACCCTGGAGCCGGGGCTCAACATCCTGGTGCCGTTCATCGACCGGGTACGCACCAAGGTCGACCTGCGCGAGCAGGTGGTCAGCTTCCCGCCGCAACCGGTGATCACGTCCGACAACCTGGTCGTGTCGATCGACACGGTGCTCTACTTCCAGATCACCAACCCGGCGGCGGCCACCTACGAGATCGCCAACTTCCTGCAGGGCATCGAGCAGCTCACCGTGACCACCTTGCGTAACGTCATCGGTTCGATGGATCTGGAGAAGACGCTCACCAGCCGCGACGACATCAACCGGCAGCTGCGCGGCGTACTCGACGAGGCAACCGGCAAATGGGGCATCCGGGTCAACCGGGTGGAGATCAAGGCCATCGAGCCACCGCCGAGCATCCGCGACTCCATGGAGAAGCAGATGCGCGCCGAGCGGGACCGGCGTGCCGCGATCCTCACGGCCGAGGGTGTCAAGCAGTCCCAGATCCTCACGGCCGAGGGTGACAAGCAGTCGGCCATCCTGCGGGCACAGGGTGACCGGGAGGCCCGCGTGCTGCAGGCCGAGGGCCAGGCGAAGGCGATCCGTCAGGTGGCCGACGCCATCCACCGGGCCAAGCCGGACCAGAAGCTGCTGGCCTACCAGTACCTGCAGACGCTGCCGCAGATCGCGGCCGGCGCCTCGAACAAGATCTGGGTGGTCCCGGCCGAGCTGACCCGCGCGTTGGAGGGCTTCGGCGGTGCGTTCGGACGGGCGCTGTCGGGTGCCTCCTCCGAGGGCATCGAGGAGGGCGAGGAGTACGTGCCCGACGAGGAGGTCGCCCAGTTCGCGCCCGAGGCCGAGGCCGAGGCGGAGAAGGCCGCGCAGGCCGCTGCCGCCGCGGCGTCGGAGGCCTCGTCGGAGGTCAGTGGTCCGACGCAGGGCCTCGGCACCCCCGCCGAGAACGGTCCGCGCAGCCTGCCCCCGTCGCCGCCCGCCCCGGCCGGATCGGCGCTGGGC
>JBAUUM010000789.1:0-5362 GCA_049582705.1 Actinocatenispora sp. | reverse complement strand
GGCCTTCGACGCGCTCCAGGCGGCCGGAGCGGCCGTCCGGGTGGCCCGGCTGGTGCTACTGGAGCAGGACCGGTACGAGCTGGCCCGCCGGTTGGCGCCCACCACCTGACCCCGGCCGGTCGCACCGGGGCATGCCGACGCGCGTCCGGCGCGACGTCCGGCGCGGTGCCGACCGCACGGCCGTCACCGCGCCAAAACGAGGGAGCGGGTCAGCCGACCCGGAGAGCGTCGAGCAGGGACTCGCGGCCGTCGACCTTCAGGATGTCGAACGGCACCCGGCCGTAGACGGCCAGTTCGACGTCGCTAGCCGACCCGGTGGCCCGGACGTCGATGTCGCGCTCCTCGGGCAGCAGGGTCGCCGTGTCGAGCAGCGAGAGGCCGTCCCCGCGGACCCGGATCTGCCAGCTCTCCTCGGTGTCGTCGGCGATCAGCTGGATCACGCCGTCGTCACCGTGCTCGCGGACCGGGTTGGAGGGCAGCCAGCTGTCGAGGACCTCGACCACGCCGTCCACCGCCAGGGCGGTGTCGATGGGTTCCGGGAGGCCCACCGCGACCTGCGCGTCCCACCGGTGGACCGCCATCTCGTGCGCCCAGCGCCGGTGCCAGAACCCGGCCACCTTCGGCTGCGGCGCCCAGTTCCAGGCGGGCAGGTCGGTGTCGGTCCGGTCCAGCGCGGTCAGGCAGGCCGCGAGGCTCTCGTCCCACCAGGGCAGCAGCGCGGCGTCGTCGGGCAGTTCGGGCCGCCCCTCGTCCGGCTCGGTGGCCACCCCGCGTACGAGATGGGTGGCGAGCCAGCGGCAGCCGACGCCGGTGTGCCGGAGCAGGTCCGCCACCGTCCAGTCGGGGCAACTCGGCACGGTGGCGTCCAGCGCGCCGTCGGTCACGGCGGCGAGCCGCAGGGTGGCGGCCTCCTGGCGCAGCGCCGTCAGCCAGAACGCCTTGTCGGGCCTGGCGCCGGTCAGCGTCATCGGGGCCTCCTTGGCAAAATCCGAGAGTATCCCAGAGATAGCAGACGGGCGCGGAGGTCCGGTACGCGGGGTGACAACTCAGATGCCGGTGACAACCCCGTCCCGCGGTACCAACTGTGTCAGAAGCCGCAGGTCACCGGCGGTGTTGACCAGGTCGAAGCCAACCCGCCCGGTGAGGGCGAGGAGCAGGTCGCTCGCGGTGCCGGCGGCGACGGCCTGTACGGGCGGCGCGTCGTGCGGCGTCACGTCCAGCAGGGTCAGGCCGGGGTCCCGCAGCCGGACGAACCACTCGTAGCCGGTGTCGGCGGCGATCAGCCGGACCACGCCGGCGGGCTCGTGCCGACGGCCGCCACGGGAGGCGGTGAGCAGCGTGTCGAACAGCTCGCTGACGCCGTCGGACGCGGTCTTGGCCTCCAGCGGTTCCGTGGTACCGGCGGCGAGCTGGATGTCCCACCGGTCCAGTGCGGTGAGGTGCGCCATCCGCCGGTGCCAGAACCCGGCCCGTTTCGGCTGCGGTGCCCAGTTCCACGCCGGGTGGTCGGCGTCGGTCTCGTCCAGGAAGTCCAACAGGTGCCGGTACGACTCGTGCCACCACGCGATGACCGGGAGACCCTTCGGCGGGTCGGGCGTCACCAGGTCGGGCGGCGTGTCCAGGCCGCGGGCGACGTGCTGGCAGACCCACCGGTACTCGGCGCCCAGTGCGCCGAGGGCGTCCGCGACCGTCAGACCGGGCCGGCAGGGCAGGGGCTCGTCGAGGATCTCCGGGCTGGTCACCTCGTCGATGAGCCCACCGTCGTGCCGTAGTGCACCCAGCCAGAACTCCTTGCCGGGTTTGGCAGAATTCCTACTCACCGTGCTCACCCTCCATCCGTCCGGATGGGTCGGCGCTATGGGGCCTAGGCTGAACGCGTGCGCGACGTCAGTCAAGAGTCTCTTGGTGGTTACACGACCCTTCGGCTGGGCGGCCCGGCCAAGCGTGTGATCGAGGTCACGAATTCATCGGACATTGTGGACGCGGTCCGGGCCGCGGACCAATCCGGCGAACGGTTCCTGATCCTCGCCGGCGGCAGCAATGTCGTCATCGGCGACGCCGGTTTCCCCGGCACGGTCCTGCTGCTGCGGTCCGGCGGCAGCGACTCCGACCGGCTGGGCTTCGGCCGGGGCGGCGACGGCCGCGTCGCCGTCACCGTGCCGGCCGGCATGGTCTGGGACCAGGTCGTCGACGCGTGCGTGGCGCAGGGCTGGGCGGGCATCGAGTGCCTGTCCGGCATTCCGGGTTCGGCGGGCGCCACCCCGATCCAGAACGTCGGCGCGTACGGGCAGGAGGTCGCCCGGACCATCGTCGAGGTCACCGTGTACGACCGGGAGACCGACGAGGTCCGGTCGCTGCGCGCGGACGAGTGCGGCTTCGCGTACCGGACGAGCAGGTTCAAGGGCGTCGACCGGTGGATCGTGCTCTCGGTCAGTTTCGTACTGCGGGAGGGCGGCATGTCCACCCCGATCCGTTACGCGCAGCTCGCCGGTGCGCTCGGCGTCGAGGAGGGCGACGAGGCGCCGGTACCGGTGGTCCGCGAGGCGGTACTCGCCCTGCGGCAGAGCAAGGGCATGGTGCTGGACGCCGACGACCCGGACACCCGCAGCGTCGGCTCGTTCTTCACCAACCCGGTACTGACCGCGGAGCGGTACGCGGCCCTGCTCGCCCGCTGCGCCGAGCAGGTCGGCCCGGACGTCGCGGTGCCGTCGTGGCCGGAGGAGGACGGCGGCGCGGCGAAGATCAGCGCGGCCTGGCTCATCGAGAAGGCGGGCTTCCACCGCGGCTACCGTCGCGGCCGGGTCGCCATCTCCAGCAAGCACACGCTGGCCCTGACCAACGCCGACGGCGGCAGTACGGCCGAGCTGTTGGACCTGGCCCGCGAGATCCGGGACGGCGTGGTCAAGGCGTTCGACGTGGAGCTGCACCCCGAACCTGTCCTGGTCGGCGTCACCTTCTGACCGCGCCTCGCACCTGCTGACCAGCGCCGGCGGCGGCCTCGCCAGGTCGACGTCGCGCCACCCACCCGGCCGCCGTGTGCCGTCACGGCGGCCGTGCCGCCGCCGTGCGCCGTGCTGTGTGTGTGCCATGTGCCGTGCCGCGACCGTGCGCCGTGCTGTCAATGACCGATCTGCTATTTCCGCACGGCCCAGCGGCCATGCACCGGTGACCGGTCACTGCCTTACCCCGGCGGACACGCCCGCCGACGATGGGTAGGACGCAGTCGACGCAGGACGGAGCGCACGTTGGCCCGCACGATCACCCTCACCCGCGACGCCGAACCGACGATGGTGCTGGCCGCCGCCCGTAGCGTGCTGCAGTCCGCCGGGTACGCGTGGTTCCCGATCGACCCGAGCAGCGCCGAGGCGCACGAGGGCGGTCGGCGGATCACGTCGCGGCGGATGTCACGACGGCTGGTGCTGCGGCTGGCCGTCGTCGACGACCGGCTGCTGCTGACGCGGCTGACGTCCGGCTGGACGTGGATGGCGGTACTGGGACCGCTCGTGGCGATGCGCATCTCGGCGAAGGCCAGACGGTCCCGCCGCCGGATCAGGCGCGCGCTGCGCTCCGCCGGCCTCAGCTGACCGAAGCTGACCGACCAGATCGCACCCCAGGCCCGGCCGGCAGGTGCCGTCCGGGCTGCGTACCGCGAAAACGAGAGGACATACGTGAGTCGAGGATTTCTGTTCGGCCGGGCGCGGATCGGCCGCGGGACAGTGTCGGGGGCGGTGGTCCTGATCCTGCTGGCCGCGCTGACGACGGCACTGCTCTCCGCCGTGCCGGGAGTCGCCGGGCCGCAGGCCGGACCGGTCGCGCGCACCGCCGCCGGTTCGGTACGGGGTACGTCGACCCACGACGTGGCGCACTACCGGGGCGTGCCGTACGCCGCGCCGCCGGTGGGCACGCGGCGGTGGCGGCCGCCGCAGCCCGCCCGGCCCTGGTCGGGAGTACGGTCGGCGACCCGGTCGGGTCCGGCGTGCGCACAGGGCGCCGGGATGCCCGACGCCAGCGAGGACTGCCTGTACCTGGACGTCACCGTGCCGCACCCGGAACGGACCGGCCACCGGCCCGTGATGGTGTGGCTGCACGGCGGCGGCCTGAGCGAGGGCGTGGGCAGCGACTACGACCCGACCCGGCTGGCCGTGCAGGGCGACGTCGTGGTGGTGACTGTCGACTTCCGGCTGGGCATCTTCGGCTTCTTCGGCCACGCCGGGCTGCCCGGCTCGGGCACGTTCGGCCTGGCGGACCAGCAGGCCGCGCTGCGCTGGGTACGGCAGAACATCGCGGCGTTCGGCGGTGACCGGCACAACGTCACGCTGTTCGGCCAGTCCGGCGGCGCCGTCGCCACCTGCGCCCAGCTCACCTCGCCGAGCTCGGCCGGGCTGTTCGACAAGGCGATCCTGGAGAGCGCCTCCTGCGACTTCGGCTGGACGAAGAGCGCCCTGACCCCGGGCGGCGCGGCGGGTTCGTTCTTCCACCCGGTCGCCGACGTACGCCAGCGCGGTGCCACCGCGGCGGGCGAACTGAAGTGCGACCGGTCCAGCGACCGCGCCGAACTGGACTGTCTGCGCAAGCTCGACACGCACCAGTTCGACGACCAGGACCCGGAGTTCGCCGCCGCCGCGACCGGCACGCCGCTGCTGCCGCTCCCCCCGGACCAGGCGCTGCGGCTCGGCGCCTTCCATCGGGTGCCGGTGATCTCCGGAAGCACCCACGACGAGCACCGGCTCACCGCCGGCATCCTGGAACTGGCCACGATCCCGATCACCGCTGAGCAGTACCCGGGGCTGCTGAAGGAGTCGTTCGGCGACGACGCGCCGGCCGTGCTGCGCCGCTACCCGCTCAGCCGGTACGGCGGGAACGCCGCCCTCGCGTGGTCCGCCGTGTTCACCGACCGGATCTGGGTCTGCACCCAGGACCAGGCCGCGAGCGCGATGTCCCGCCGGGTACCGACGTACTCGTACGAGTTCGCCGACGAGCACGCCCTGCCGTTCGTGGACCTGCCCGCCGACTTCGATCCGGGGGCCTCGCACGGGTCCGAGCTGCCGAGCCTGTTCGACCTCGCCGGCCGGCCGACGATCGGCGGCGACCGGTACACCGACGACCAGCGGCGGCTCGCCGGCACGATGATCGGGTACTGGACGACGTTCGCCCGTACCGGCAACCCGAACCGGGCCGGGCTGCCCACCTGGCCGCGCGCCGTCCCGGGCGCGGCGGACTCGCGGGCGCTCCGCCTGGCACCGGGCAAGGGCGGCATCGCACCGGTCGACGCGTACGCCGAGCACCAGTGCGCGGCGTGGCACGTCGGTACCGACTTGCCGTGATCCGTCCCTGACCGGGATGCGGCCCGCCGGTCCGGGCA
>JBAUUM010000788.1:0-3307 GCA_049582705.1 Actinocatenispora sp. | reverse complement strand
GCGCCCCGGAGACGGCGGGTGTCCCCGGGGCGCCCGTGGGCTCTGTGTCGTGGTCCGCGCCCCCGTCCTGACCGGCGGCGGGCCGAAGGCCCGCTCCGCCCGGCCGGACGGGGCCGCGCGTACCACGAACTAGCGGGTGACCGTGATCGTCAGCTCGTTGAGCCCACGATCGGCGTCGACGCTCGTGTCACCGTTGCCGTTGCGGGACAGCGCGCGGACCGTCCAGCGGCCCGGCGCGGCGAAGAACCGGAAGGCTCCCGCGTCGGACGCGACCACCTCGGCGGTGAACTCGCCGGTCGCGTCCAACAGGCGTACGTACGCACCCGACACGGGTGCGCCGTCGGCGGTCACCGTGCCGGCGATCACCGTCTCCTTGGCCAGGTCGACACTGGCCGGCAACGTGGCTGTCTGGTCAGGCGCGCCGCAGCTGCTCACTAGTCCTCCTTGGTTCCGGGCTCATCGCCGAGCGCGATCGGCACGCCGACCAGCGAGCCGTACTCGGTCCACGAGCCGTCGTAGTTCTTGACGTCGGGCTGGCCGAGCAGCTCGTGCAGCGCGAACCAGGTGTGCGACGAACGCTCACCGATCCGGCAGTACGCGATGGTCGGCTTCGACAGGTCCAGTCCGGCCTCCGTGTACAGAGCACGGAGTTCGTCGTCGGACCTGAAGGTGCCGTCCTCGTTGGCGGCCTTGCTCCACGGCACGCTCGCCGCGGTCGGTACGTGCCCGCCCCGCTGGGACTGCTCCTGCGGGAGGTGCGCCGGGGCCAGCAGCCGACCGGCGTACTCGTCGGGCGAGCGGACGTCGATCAGGTTCTTCACGCCGATCGCGTCGACCACCTCCTGGCGGAAGGCGCGGATCGACAGGTCCTGCTCCTTGGCCTCGTACTGGGTGGTGGCGCGCTGCGGCACCTCGGTGACCAGCTGCCGGCCGTCGAGTTCCCACTTCTTGCGACCGCCGTCGAGCAGCTTGACCTGCTCGTGGCCGTACAGCTTGAAGTACCAGTACGCGTACGCGGCGAACCAGTTGTTGTTGCCGCCGTACAGCACGACGAGGTCGTCGTTGCCGATGCCCTTGGCCGACAGGAGTTCGGAGAACTGCTTCCGGTTGACGAAGTCACGGCGGACCTGGTCCTGCAGCTCCGTCTTCCAGTCCAGCCTGACGGCGCCCGGCAGGTGGCCACCCTCGTAGGCGGTGGTGTCCTCGTCGACCTCGACGAAGACCGTCTTCGGCTGGCCGAGGTTCTTCTCTGCCCAGTCGGCCGAGACGAGTGCGGTGTCGCGACTCATGTTCCACTCCTTGTCGACTCGCTACGGTGGACGTGGTGGCCCTCGTCGGAGACGAGGACGCGGTTACGGTGTGGTGGACACCCGGGCGGTCACCGGGCGGCGCGTCACCCGGCGGTACCCGAGGTACATCTCGCATCCGAGACAGAGCCCGAACGCGGCGTTCAGGAACGCCGCGACGAGCGCCAGCGCGGTGGCGACGACGCCGACAGGAACGGATCCGGCCAGGAATCCGATGGTGCCGACGACCCCGAAGATCAGCCCCACGACCTGCGCGAACCGGACCGGCGCCGCCGGTTCCAGCTCGTCGGGCCGACCCAGCCGGGGGGCGAGCAGCAGACGGTAGAGGATGCCGTACGGCGCGGACCGGGGACCCGCGGCCGCGCCGACCGCGAAGACCAGGGTCTGCACCAGGAGCACGATCCCGGCGGCCAGCGGTGCGGCGAAGGCCAGCACCAGGACCACTACCAGGACCACCGTGGTGATCCAGGCAGCGAACCGTGGGCCACGCGGGTCCAGGAGTCCGGGACCAGATGGGGTTTGCACAGCACACCTCCGACGGACGGAACAGACGTCTAGCGGCGACTATGCCGAAATCGGGTGCCCAGGTCTACTCCTGGTGAACGTCCAGACACGAGCCGGGGTCACTGGTGCACCGCGTCAACGCGATGACAGTGCGGGGATCCGGCTACTACCGGCGGAAAGCCGGTGCAGGGCGCTCGAGACAGCCGTCGCCGGTCAGACCGGGCGACACAGGCAGGTCGCGACGCGGCAGTGGTCGATCACGCGGCGTCGGGTGAGCAGCTGCCCCATGCCGGTGGACGCGGCACGGCGCTCGACGAACACGGTCGATGACGGCACACGCCGTCCCCTCGTGTCGTCGCTCATGGTGCGACGCTAGCACGGATACCCGATTCCTCTCACCCCACGAGTGATCCCGCTCACCCCGGATGGGTGGCTTCGCGCGGCACATCCCCCGCGTCCCCGTATCCGGGACATGCGTGTCAGCAGGGCCGCAACCCGTACTCCGGGATCGGTACGCTGCCCGCCATGACGGTCAAACACACCATCTTGTTCGACAACGAGGCGGCCTTCCTGCTCGAACGCGCGGCGGCGCGGGCCGGCGTCTCACTGTCCGCATGGGTGTCGCGGGCGACCCGACGGGAGGCGCTGCGGTCCGGCGCCGGACCGCAGTTCGACGTCGAGGAACAGGCCCAGCACGACGAGCAGGAGTGGCTCGCCGCCGAGGGCGCCGCGTGAAGCGCGGTGGCATCTACCGGTACGAGCCCAAGGGGTCACCACGCCGCCGCGACGTACTCATCGTCTCCGCGGACGGCATCAACGACTCGACCCGCAGCTGGCTCTACGCGCTGGACGTACGGGACGGTGACTCGGGCGATCTGCTCACCGTGCGGTTACCCGACGGGCGCTGGGCCGACGGCTGCTCGCTGACCCGGGTCTACCGGGACTGGCTGACCGGGCCGGAACAGTGCGCCGTGGACCGGGAGACCCTGCACAACGTCGAGGCGATGCTGCGCAGCGGCCTGGACCTCTGAGCCTGGTTGCTGAAACTGGCTCTGAGCCTGGTCGCCCACCCTGGTCTCTGTAGCTGGTCGCCGACCCTCGCGGCCGGGTCCGTGGGCCGTCCGGGCGACCCGTCAGCCGGAGCCTTCGGCCGGTACGGTGCCCGACGCACCCGTGAGCAGTGGCGCCACGGCCGCGATCAGGTGCGCCTTCGTCGGCAACCCGCTCGCCCGCTGCACCACGCGACCGGCACCGTCCAGTACGAACAGCGTCGGGGTACGCAGCACGCCCAGGGCGCGGACCGCGTCCAGGTGGCTCTCCGCGTCGACCTCCACGTGCACGACACCGTCCAGCAGCCCCGCGATCTCGGTGCAGATCCGCCGGGTCGCCCGGCAGGGCGCGCAGAACGCCGAGGAGAACTGGAGCAGGGTCGCCGGCGCGCCCGGCTGCACCCCGAGCCCGCCGAGCATCTCCCGGTCGGCGGCGTCGGCCCCGGC
>JBAUUM010000787.1:0-5239 GCA_049582705.1 Actinocatenispora sp. | reverse complement strand
TGTCACGGGCCAGCCGGGCGGCCTCCGCCGGCGGTACGCCGTCCGCGGACAACCGGTGCATCAGCTCGACCCGGGCCACGTCGTCCGCGGTGTACCGGCGGTGCCGGCCGCTGGTCCGCCCGGCCGGTCCGAGCCCGTACCGGCGGTCCCAGCTGCGCAGCGTGGTGACCGCGACGCCGAGCCGGCGGGCGACGTCGCCGGGGCTCAGCCCACCGTCGCGGCGCTCGTCCGCCGGCGTCCGGCCGGCGGGATCCCCGCTCACGGCACGCCGGCCCCGGTGATCCGCTCCGCGGCCAGCCGCCCGGACACCAGCACCATCGGCACCCCGACGCCGGGTTGCGTGCCGGAGCCGACGAACACGACGTTCTCCAGCCCGGGCGCCAGGTTGCCCGGGCGCAGCGGCCCGGTCTGCCGGAACGAGTGCGCGGCGGCGAACGGGGTGCCCGCCGCCATGCCGGCGGCCGACCAGTCCTCGGGGGTGACCACATCCATGACCTCGACCGAGCCGGTCAGGCCACGGTAGCCGCGCTGCTCCAGGGTGAGTAGCAGCTCGTCGGCGTAGCAGTGCCCGATGCTGGCCCAGTCGACGCCGGCGGTCAGGTTCGGCGCCGGCGCCAGCACGTAGTACGCCTGGCGTCCCTCGGGCGCCATCGACGGGTCCGTCCGGCTCGGGTTGGTGACCAGCAGGGACGGGTCGCTCATCAGCCGGCCCTGCTGGATGACCTCCCGGAACGTGCCGCGCCAGGACCGTCCGAAGTGGATGTTGTGGTGCGCGATGCCCGAGTAGCTCGCGGTGGAGCCCAGGTGCAGCAGCACGCAGGACGGCGAGTACCGCAGCTTTCGGCGCAGCGGCCGGCCGAGCAGGTCCCGGTACGCGACGGGCAGGTCGGGATTGAGCACCACGACGTCGGCCGGCACCCGGTCGCCGTCCGCGGTACGCACCGCGCGCGCACGCCCGCCGGACGTCTCCACGCCGGTCACCTCGGTGCGGTACCGGATGTGCACGCCGTACTTCTCCGCCACCGCGGCCAGCGCGCGCGGTACCGCGGCCATCCCGCCGCGCGGGAAGTACACGCCCGCGACGGTGTCCAGGTACGAGATGACCGCGTACAGGGCGAGCGCGCGGTGCGGCGCCAGCCCCGCGTACATGGCCTGGAACGAGAAGATCCGGCGGGTGCGCGGATCGGCGAAGAACTGGTTCACCTTCGCCGACAGCGACCGGAGCCCGCCCGCGGCGACCAGCCGGAGCAGGTTGACGGTCAGCAGGTCGGTGGGCGAGTCGAGGTTGCGGTCGATGAAGTCGGACCACTCGATCCGGTACAGGTGGTGGGCGTAGTCGACGAACCGCAGGTAACCGTCGGCCTCCCGGGCGCCGCACACCCGCGCGACCTCACCGGCCATCGCCGCCGTGTCCGCCTTGATGTCCATTGTGGAACCGTCGGGGAAGTGCGCGCGGTAGGCGGGGTCCAGCCGTTCCAGGTCCAGCCAGTCGACCAGCTCCTCGCCGACGGCGCGCATCGTGTCGGCGAGCAGGTGCGGCATGGTCAGCACCGTCGGGCCGGTGTCGAACTCGTAGCCCCCGTAGGACAGCCGGCCGGCCCGCCCGCCCGGCACGTCCTCGCGTTCCAGCAGGGTGACCTCGCGCCCGGTCGCGGCGAGCCGGATCGCGCAGGCCAAGCCGCCGAGACCGGCGCCGACGATGACGACACGACCAGTACGTCCACGGACCGTGCGCATCCGGTTGCCTCCTCCGCCCGTCAGGCCGATCGTTGTACCGCGGCCACGGCCAGCCGCGACAGCTCGCCGCGCGCGACCTCGTGGATCGGCGCCGCGGCCAGTGCGGCGAGCGCGGTGCCCACCCGGTCGGAGATCATGCCCTCCACCTCGGCGCGCGCCCCGGTGTCGGTGATCAACCCGGCAACCTCCGCGATGGCGTCGGCCGACGCGGCGGGGTCACCGAGCACCATGTCGAGCACCCGGCGCTGGGATTCCGTGGCCCGGGACCGGGCGAGGGAGACGAGCACCGTCGGCGCGCCCCGGCGCAGGTCGTCGCCGACCGGCTTGCCGGTCACCAGCCGGTCGCCGTACACGCCGAGCAGGTCGTCCCGGAGCTGGAACGCCTCGCCGACGGCGAAACCGAACCGGTCGTACGCGGCGGTCACGTCCGCGTCGGGGCGACCCGACAGGGCCGCGCCGAAGCGCAGTGGCCGCTGCACCGTGTACGAGGCCGACTTGAACCGGGCCACCTTGAGCGCCGCTGCCGGGCCGCCCGCCGACGGTCCGGTCGCCTCGCCCAGTACGTCGAGGTACTGGCCCGCCATCGCCTCGATGCGCATCACGTCGTAGACCCGGCGGGCGGACAGGATCACCGGGGCGGGCAGCCCGCAGTCGGCGATCAGCCGGTCCGCCCAGACCGCGCAGAGATCGCCGAGCAGTACCGCGGCCGAGGTCCCGAACCGGGTCGGGTCGCCGCGCCAGCCCGCGCTGTCGTGCCGGTCGGCGAAGATCCGCTGCAGGGTGGGTCGGCCGCGCCGCTCACCGGCCGCGTCCATCACGTCGTCGTGGACCATCGCGAACACGTGCAGCAGTTCGAGCGCGGACACGGCACGCAGCACCGCGTCGTCGACGGCGGGAGCGGACGCCGCGGCCAGCCCTCGGTACCCCCAGTAACCGAAGGCTGGCCGCAGGCGTTTGCCCCCACGCAACACGAGGTCGCGCAGCGGAACAACGGCGGCGCCGAGCTCCGGGTCGAGCGCGCGGACGGTGTCCGCCTCGGCGGTCAGGACGTCACCCAGCACGCGGGTGACCCGCCAGGCGACATCCGTCGTGCCGCGCTGGCGGGGCGGTGCCGCGTCGAGCGTGGCGGGCCCCACCGGCTCCCGAAGCTCAGATGTCACGTCCCGAGCCTAACCGAGGGTTCGCATTGCGTCGATCGTTGCATCGATTTTCCCTCGGTGGAGGGATGTTCGCGCGGCCGGACACCCCCGTACGGGCGAACAGCGGCCAGAACCTGGCCACAAGTCGTCCCGGCGTGGGGCGGCCCGGGCCGCTCGACCCGCCCGCTCCCGACGCGACCGGTACGACGTGCGGATCGACATCCTGCGCTAGCCTGCCCGGCATGACCGACGTGACGGGGCGTCGGACGGGTACGTGGATGAGGTTGTCGCGGATGTTCGAGCAAGGGCCGGCCGTGATGGGCCACCGCGGGATGGGCAAGGGCACCGTCGGGGGCCACGTGGAGAACACGATGGCCTCCTATCTCGCCGCCGCGGAGCTGACCGACTGGATCGAACTCGACGTGCAACGCTGCGCCGACGACGAGCTGATGGTCTACCACAACCCGGCCACGCCGGACGGACGGTTTCTACTGGACCAGACGAGCGCCGAACTCGCCGCCCGGGGCGTGCTGCGGCTCGCCGACGTACTGGCCGAGCTGCCGGAGCGGGTCAGTCTGGACGTCGACGTCAAGACGCCGCTGGAGGAGGCGGTCACCCCACGGGACCGTGGCACCGCCGCCCTGCTCGCGCCCGTACTGGCCAAGGAGCTGCACCGACGACGGCTGTTCGCCACGTCGTTCGACCCGGCGACGCTGCTGGAGCTGCGGGAGGCCGTCCCGGACCTACCGCTCTGCCTGGTCACCTGGCTCGCGTACCCGATCGGGTCGGCGATCGCGGCGGCCGCCCGGCTCGGCGTCCAGATCGTCGGCCTGCACACCCTGTCGTTCGGACCGAGCCACCTGCAACCGGACCCGAGCATCCACTACGACCACGGGTACGCCGTGGACGTCGCGCACCGCGCCGGCCTGGAGGTACTCACCTGGTGCCCGTCTCCCGAGGAGGCGGTGCCGCTGGTCCGCGCCGGGGTGGACTGCCTCTGCGTGAACGACGTGCCCGGCGTGATCGCCGCCCTCGACACGGTGTGACGCCCACCGGGCCGTGACCGGGGCACGTGCCTCCCGGCGCCGACGGACGAGTCCGCCGACACGTTGTCAGGGCCGGGCGACGGGGACGGTCAGGACCGCGCGACGGGGCGGGTCGAGTCGCGGACCACGAGCTCGACCGGCTCGCGATGGTCCGCCAGGCCGGTGGGATCCAGCATCCGGGCGAACACCGCCCGGCCCAGCTCTCGGCGGTTCAGCCGCAGGGTCGTCAGCGGCGGATCGAGCAGCTCCGAAGTGGGCAGGTCGTCGTGACCGACCACGGAGAGGTCCGCGCCGATGCGTACCCCGAGCGCCCGCGCCGCCTTGTAGACGGCGTGCGCCGTGTGGTCGGAGTTGGTGATGAGGGCACTCGGCGGCTCCGGCCCGGTCAGCAGCCGGGTCGTCACGGCCGACACCCCGTCGAGGGTCAGCGCCGTCTCCACCGGCCGCGGCCGGATGCCCAGCGTGTCCGCCAGCGCGAGGAACGCCGCCAGCCGGTCGTGGTCGGCCATCTGCGTCGACTCGGCGGTCAGGAACGCGATCTCCCGGTGCCCGAGGCCGGCGAGGTGGCGCACCGCGAGCTCCACCGCCGCGGTGTTGTCCGGGCCGACGCGCCGTACTCCCTCGATCCCCGGGGCCGTCGCGTTGAGTACGACGGTCGGCACGTCGGGGCAGAGCTCCTGCCACCGGCGCACGGAGGCGCCCGGACCCACCGGGGCGATGGCCAGCCCCTCGACCCGCTCCCCGGCGAGCCGCTGCAGGTGGCGCAGCTCCCGTTCGGACGAGTAGTCGGAATCGACGACCAGTACGGACGCGTCCTCGGCGAACGCGGCCTCCTGCGCGCCGGAGACCACGTCGAGGAAGAAGGGGTTGGTGACGTTGCGGATCATCAGCGCGAACGTGTTGCTGCTGCCGGTGCGCAGGGCGCGGGCATGCGGGTTCGCGTGGTAGCCGAGCTGACGCGCGGCGTCCAGGATGCGCTGCCGGGCGGAGTCAGACACGCCGGCCCGCCCGTTGATGGCGAAGCTCGCCAGGGTGATGGACACCCCGGCGGCGCTCGCGACGTCTCGCAAGCTGGGACGTGCCATGGGTTGTACTCCAAGCCAGTCTCGCTGTCCGGAACACCGGAGAGTCTGCCGGTCGACGCACGGGCTGCGCTGCGCCGGGCCGCTAAATCCTTTTAGCCTCGATCCTAACCGCGTCGACGGCCCACGGCCCCGGGTGAATCACCAGTTCCGGTACCCGGCTCGTGCCTGGCTCCCGGGCGCACGCGCCGGGCAACCCTCGCGGCGCTCACGCCCGGCCGTCGCGGATCGGGGC
>JBAUUM010000786.1:0-8507 GCA_049582705.1 Actinocatenispora sp. | reverse complement strand
ACCGCGGCCCGGGCTCCTCGGGCTCCCCGCACCGGTCGGGCCGGCGACGACCGCGACACACGCCGCCCACCACGTACTCCCGGTGGCGGGTGGACTGAGAGAATCGACGCCATGCCAGAGAGCCCCGACCGCCGGCCCCGCGTGTTGTCCGGCATCCAGCCGACCGCAGACTCGTTCCACCTGGGCAACTATCTGGGCGCGCTGCGCCACTGGGTGAGCATGCAGGCCGACCACGACTGCTTCTACATGGTCGTCGACCTGCACGCCATCACGGCCGGTCACGATCCGAAGGTGCTGCGGCAGCGCACCCGGGTCGCGGCGGCGCAGCTCCTGGCGATCGGCATCGACCCGGAGCACAGCACGCTGTTCGTGCAGAGCCAGGTGCCCGAGCACGCCCAGCTGGCGTGGGTGCTCAACTGCATCACCGGGTTCGGTGAGGCGGGCCGGATGACCCAGTTCAAGGACAAGTCGGTCCGCTTCGGCGCCGACCGGGTCACCGTCGGGCTGTTCACCTACCCGGTCCTGCAGGCCGCCGACATCCTGCTCTACCGGGCGGACGCCGTGCCGGTCGGTGAGGACCAGCGGCAGCACCTGGAGCTCTCCCGCGACCTGGCACAGCGGTTCAACCGGGACTTCGGCCGCACCTTCGTGGTGCCCGAGCCGCACATCATCACCGACACCGCGAAGATCACCGACCTGCAGGACCCGACCAGCAAGATGTCGAAGTCGGCGTCGTCGCCCAACGGGATCATCGAACTGCTGGACGAGCCGAAGCGGTCGGCGAAGAAGATCCGCAGCGCGGTGACCGACACCGGCCGGGAGATCGTGTACGACCGGGCGAACAAGCCCGGCGTGTCGAACCTGCTGACGATCTACTCGGCGCTGGCCGGTCGGCCGGTCGCGGACCTGGAGTCGGAGTACGCGGGCCGCGGTTACGGCGACCTGAAGAAGGACCTGGGCGAGGTGGTCGCGGAGTTCACCCAGCCGATCCGCGAGCGTACCCAGGCATACCTTGACAATCCGGATGAACTCGACAAGATTCTGGCGGTGGGCGCCGAGAAGGCCCGCGCGGTCGCGGCGCCGACGCTGCGCGACGCGTACGAGCGGATCGGGTTCCTGGTGCCCCGGGGCTGACGGCGCACGACGTCCCGGCCGACCCTCGGTCCGGCCGGGACCGGGGTGACCACGGCGCGGCGGACACCGCGGCGGACTGTACTGAGCCCGAGCGGCCCGCTAATGTTCTGCGCCAAAGGTCACCGGGTCCTGACGCGGCGCGTCGGCACGGCAGCCGGCGCTACCGACAGCGGTCTGACAGGAGGCGGCGATGCGGGTCATCGGGGTGGCAATCGACGTTCCCGAGCCCTGGGGCGGCTACCTGCGCGAGTGCCGCGCGGCCACCGGCGACCCGCAGGCCGAGTACGTGCCGACCCACCTGACGCTGCTGCCGCCGACCGAGGTGCCGGACGGCACCGACGAGGACATCGAGGACCACCTCGCCCAGGTCGCGGCCGAGAACCCGCCGTTCACGCTGCTGCTGCGCGGTACCGGCACCTTCCAGCCGATCACCGACGTGGTGTTCGTGACCGTCGCCGCGGGCATCAGCGAGTGCGAGCGGCTGGCCGCCGGTGTCCGGTCCGGCCCGCTGGCCCGGGACATCAAGTTCCCGTACCACCCGCACGTGACCGTGGCGCAGGATGTCCCGGCCGACGCCCTGGACCGGGTCTTCGACGAGCTGTCCGGCTTCGAGGTGAGCTTCCCGGCGGACAGCTTCCGGCTGTTCGCGCACAACGGCGACAGCCGGTGGCGCCCGTGCCGGGACTTCGCGCTCACCGGTGAGCCGCTGAGCCCTGCCAGCGGAGCATGACGCCACTGCACCGCCTGGTGCGGGCCTTCCGGCGGATCCGCCGCCGCTACGGGTTCGTCGACCACGCGATCCGTGCCGGGTTGCGGTACGACGAGGTGGACGCGGGGCGGCTCGCCGCCGCCGTGACGTACTACGCCTTCTTCGCCGCGTTCGGGCTGGCCGTGCTCGGGCTCGCCGTGCTCGGCGTCCTGGTCAGCGGCAACCACCTGGTGCTCGACGCGGTCTCCCGGTACCTCGCCGAGAACCTGCCGACGCTCCAGGTCGACGCGGTGAGCCGGGCCAGCGGCGTCGCCGGCCTCATCGGGTTGGGCGCCCTGCTGTACGCGGGTCTGCGCTGGGTGGACGTGCTGCGTACCTCGGTCCGCGCGATCTGGGGTCTGGACGAACATCCCGGCAACTTCGTCGTACGGCGACTGGTCGACCTGCTGGTCCTGATCGGGCTGGGCCTGCTGCTGGCGATCTCGATCGGCATCGCGCTGGTGGTCGGGCAGGGTGTGGAGTGGCTGGTGGTGGACGCCGCCCGGCAGCACGGCGGCCCGGGCCGGTGGGTGGTGTCGGCGGTCGCGTTCCTGCTGGGGTTGACGGTCAACGGCTTCCTCGGCGCGGCGGTACTGGCCGGCCTGCCCCGGCTGCGCATCCCGCTGCGCCGGCTGCTGCCGGCCGCGCTGGTGATCGCCGCCGGGCTGGAGGCACTGAAGACGGTCGGGAAGCTGTACATCGAGCGCACCGCCAGCAACCCGGCGTACCAGGTGGTCGGCGGCGCGGTGGGCCTGCTGCTGTTCCTGAACCTGTTCAACCAGCTCCTGCTGTACGCGACGGCGCTGGTCGCGACCAGCGGTCACGGCACCGCGGTCGACCTGGCCTGCCGCCCACCGACCGAGGTGTCGGAACTCAGCTGAGCCCGGTGGTGGGCCCGTCGGCGCCGGGGGCGGGCGCGACCAGCGCGGTGAGGCCGGCGACGTACGTGGCGAGGTCCGGGTCGCCGATCAGCGCGCGTTGCAGGATGTAGCCGGGCACCAGGCCGAACAGCACGGTGCCGACCTGGTCGGGGTCACTGTCGGCGGGCAGGTGGCCGGCGTCCCGGGCCCGCGCCGCGTAGTCGCGGAACGTGCCACGGACCCGCTGGTAGGCGCCGGCGACGAAGCCGGCCATCTCGGTGTCGTGCATCGACTCGCCCCACACCTGGACCGCGATGCGCAGCTCGCCGTCGGGGCCGAGGAAGCGGTCGACCTCGGTCAGCACGGCGCGCAGCGCCTCGGGGACGGCCGGCGGCGGGTCCGCGGTGAGGGTGCCGGACACGTCGGCGATGACCTGGGTGACGACCTCGTTGGCGATGGCCATCATGATCTCGTTCTTGCCACGGAAGTAGCGGTAGACGGCCCCGGCGGACAGTTCGGACTCGGTCAGGATGTCCTGCATCGAGGTGCGGTGGAAGCCGGACCGGTGGAAGCAGCGGCGGGCGGCGTCCAGGATCTGGCGGCGGCGGGCGGTCAGGTGCTCCTCGGTGACACGGGGCATGTCTCCAAAATAAAACGAGCGTTCGTTCTTGACAAGTGTCGCGCGACTGACGCAGGCTGGTTCCGAATAAAGAACGACCATTCGTTTTACAGGAGGGGTCATGCGTACCACCGGCTCCACGCCGGAACCCGGCCAGGCCGACCCGGCGGCAGCGCAGAGCCGCGTCGAGCCGACCCCGGCGACCGGTTGTCCCGACCCGTCGTCCGAGTCGCCCGCCGCGCGGCGTACCGGACGCCACGGTCCCGGCACGCTCGTCGGCATCGTGCTCGGCGTCGTCGCGGTCCAGGCGCTGCTGCTCACCCTGTTCGCCTGGCCCGCGCTGCACAGTGCGCCCCGTGACCTGCCCGTCGTGGTGGCGGGGCCGGCCGCGGCCACCGCGCCCGTCGCGAAACAACTGGAGAGCACCCGGCCCGGCGCGTTCGACGTGACCACCAGCACGTCGGCCGCCCGCGCCGACGACAAGCTGCGCGACCGCGACGCGTACGCGGCGTTCGTGGTCACCCCGCGCGGGCTGCGGGTGCACGTCGCCTCCGCCGCGAGCGACCAGATCGCCACGCTGTTCCGGCAGGTCGCCCAGCGGACCGCGGCACAGACCGGCCGGCCGGTCCCGGTCACCGACGTGGTGCCGGCCGACCCGGACGACCCGCACGGCGTGGTGCCGTCGATCGGCGTGCTGCCTCTCGCGCTGACCAGCATGGCGGCCGGGATCCTGCTCGGCCTGCTGGTACGCACCCGGTGGGGACGCCTGGTGGGCGTGCTGCTGTTCGCGGCGCTGGCCGGCCTCAGCTCGGTCGGCATCGCGCAGTACAGCCTGTCCGCGCTGCCCGGTGACTACCTCGGCAACGCGGCCGGCGTGGCGTTCCTGGCCCTGTGCGTGTCCGCCGTACTGGCCGGGCTGGTCGGCCTGCTCGGGTTGCGCGGTGCCGGGCTCGGCGCGCTGATCGTGTTCGTGCTGGGCATCCCGCTGTCCGGGGTGACCTCCTCGCCGGACCTGCTGCCCACCGCCTGGGGAACCCTCGGTCAGTACCTGCCGCCCGGTGCCGGCGGCGCCCTGGTGCGCTCGGTGGCGTTCTTCGACGGGGCCGGCACGACCCGGCCGCTGGCGGTACTGGCCGCCTGGACGCTGCTGGGGCTGGTGTTGCTCGCCCTGGGGCGCCGACGCCGGGCGCCGCTTCCCGCATGAGAATGCTCCGACCCCGGCGGTGAACGGGGGCGGGGTCGGAAGCGACGAATGCCGGTGACCGCACTGCGGTCACCGGCATTCGAACGTGATACGACCCGTGGGTACTTCCTTCCGGATGGAAGGCCCGGGTGGACAAGTCCCGGAACCCAGGGGCCGGATGGTTGTCTGGGATTCGCCGGCCGCCACCGTCACGACGCCCCGCGGGGCGGTGCGTCGTTGGCTGCCAGTGGTCGGCAAAACCAGTCGTCCGACGAGCGGCGGCTAGCGGACAACCACCTCGTGAGTCCGTTTACCACACATTTATCGGACCACCTCCTTTCCCACGTGGCTCGAACGTTACGCCGCACCGGCCTTGCTGCCAATGGCTTTTTCCGGGCGATCCGAGGGCGGTGCGCCGGGCCGGCCCTCCGGGGCCCGGTACCGCCGGCGCGCGCCCCGGCGACGCGCTTCGACCGGTCGTAGAACTCCCCGACCGGCCCGGCATACTCGGGGCGTGAAGATGTCGCGTCTGACCAGTACGTTGCTGGTGCTCTTCGGGGTGTGGTCCTGGCTGATCTGGCCCAGGTTCGCGCTGGCCATCTGGCAGGACGACCGCTCCTGGCGGCACGGCGCCGCCACGTCGTTCCTCTGGGTGCACGCCGCGATCGTGGTGGCTTCGCTGGTGTTCGGTACGGCCCTCGCGGTACTCGGCATCCGCGGCTGGCTGGCGATCCGGGCCACCCGCCGCGGCTCGGCCGGCTGATCCCACGGGGCCCTGGAGAAGGCCGCGCAGCGGGCACTCAGAGGAGCCTCGTACTGACCCGACGTAATGACGATCATCGTTGTCCGGCCCCGCCGCGCGCCTCGTCATCGGGGCAGGTCACGGCTCGGTACCGGGGTGCCCTGCGGACCCCGTACCCCCGGGTAGGTACCGCTACGCTGACGCACCGGTGAGGTCGCCGCGACGGCGCGGTGGCTGGTGTGAAAAGGAGACCGTCTTGCGCCGGGTGCGTGGGGTACGGCTCGTCACGGTGCTCGCGCTCGGAGGGCTCTCGCTCTCCCTCGCCGCGGGTTGTGGCAAGCCTCCAGCGAAGAGTTCGGGTGGCAGCGACAACGGCGGCACGTACAAGGCGTGCATGGTCACCGATACCGGAGGTATCGACGACCACTCGTTCAACGCGTCCGCCTGGCAGGGCATGCAGGACGCCCAGAAGAACGACAGCAGCGTCGACATCAAGAACATCAGCTCGTCCAGCGAGCAGGACTACGAGCCGAACCTGACCAAGTTCGTCCAGGCGGACTGTGACCTGGTCGTCGGTGTCGGTGGCCTGATGTCCGACGCGGTGACCAAGGTCGCCAAGGCGAACCCGGACCAGAAGTTCGCGATCATCGACGCGAACGTCGACCTGCCGAACGTCTACTCGATGCAGTTCAACACCGCGCAGCCGTCCGTCCAGGCCGGCTACCTCGCGGCGGCGATGAGCAAGACCGGCAAGGTCGCCACCTACGGCGGCATCAACATCCCGCCGGTGACGATCTACGAAGACGGCTTCGCCGAGGGCGTCGACTACTACAACCAGCAGAAGCACAAGCACGTCAAGCTGCTCGGTTGGAACGAGAAGACCCAGAAGGGCGTCTTCGCCAACAGCTTCACCGACCAGAACAAGGGCAAGTCGATCACCGAGACGTTCATCTCTCAGGGTGCCGACATCGTCCTGCCGGTCGCCGGCGGCACCGGCCTGGGCACCGCCGCGTCGACCTCCGGGTCGAACGGCAAGCAGTCCACCATCTTCGTGGACTTCGACGGATGCGTCAGCGCGGCGAACTACTGCAAGACGTTCCTGACCAGCGTCACCAAGGGCATCGCCGGCGCCGTCCAGAAGGCCGTCGAGGCCGGCCAGAAGGGCCAGGCCCTGAAGGGCTCGTACATCGGCGACCTGGGCAACAAGGGCGTCGGACTCGCGCCGTACCACGACTTCGACTCGAAGGTCCCCGCGGCCCTCAAGACCGAGGTCGACCAGGTGGGCGCCGACATCGCCGCGGGCAAGATCACCATCAAGTCCAAGGCGCAGCCGAAGTAGCACGCACGACCCGTCGGCGGGCGTCTCCACCCGGGGACGACCCGCCGGCACCCTCAGCGGGGAAACGTCGCAGCCGCATGGACCCGTCACCCGCCTGAAGGCCACCCGGCCGCTGCCCCGGCACCCGCCGGCAGCGGCCGGACTGCGGAGTGCGGGACAGTCCACGACGAAGGGGCGGAACGCTGAAACTCGAACTGCGGGGCATCACCAAGCGGTTCGGTGACCTGGTCGCCAACGACCACATCGACCTGACGGTGGAGCCGGGGGAGATCCACGCGCTGCTCGGCGAGAACGGCGCGGGCAAGTCGACCCTGATGAACGTCCTGTACGGCCTGCTCTCGCCGGACGAGGGCGAGATCGTGGTGGACGGCGTGAGCCACCGCTTCGGCTCGCCCCGCGACGCGATCAGCGCCGGCATCGGCATGGTGCACCAGCACTTCATGCTCGTACCCGTCTTCACGGTCGCCGAGAACGTGATGCTCGGCGCCGAGCACACCCGGGCCCTGGCGTTCCTGGACCGCCGCAAGGCGCGCCGCGACGTCACCGAGGTCTCCGAGCGGTACCGGCTGCGGGTCGAGCCGGACGCCCTGGTGGGGAACCTGCCGGTCGGCATCCAGCAGCGGGTGGAGATCATCAAGGCGCTCGTGCGCGAGGTGGACCTGCTGATCCTGGACGAGCCGACGGCCGTGCTCACCCCGCAGGAGATCGACGACCTGCTCACCGTGATGCGCTCGCTGAAGGCCGCCGGCAAGTCGATCGTGTTCATCACGCACAAGCTCAAAGAGGTCAAGGCCATCGCGGACCGGATCACGGTGGTCCGGCACGGACGGATCGTGGGCACGGCCGAGCCGTCCACCTCCGAGGACGAGCTGGCCGCCCTGATGGTCGGCCGCAGCGTCCAGCTCACCGTGGACAAGGAGCCCGCCAACCCCGCCGGTCCGGTGCTCTCGGTCGACGGACTCGTCGTGGTCGACGACCGCGGCCAGCGTGTGGTGGACGGCGTCGACCTGGAGGTACGCCGGGGCGAGATCCTCGGCGTCGCCGGGGTCGAGGGCAACGGCCAGTCCGAACTGGTCGAGGCGATCATGGCGCTGCGGCCCGCCGTCGGCGGATCCATCGAGGTGGACGGCCGGCCCGTGATGGTCGCCGCCGAACACCGGGTCAGCACCACCCGCGACGTCCTCGCGGCCGGCGTCGGGTACGTGCCCGCCGACCGCGGCCACGACGGGCTGGTCGGCGACTTCTCCGTGGCGGAGAACCTGGTCCTCGACCTGTACCGGCGGCCACCGTTCGGCTCCGGCATGTCCCTGCGTACCACGGCGATCCGGGACAACGCCAAGCACCGGATCGCCGAGTTCGACGTGCGTACCTCCTCGCACCTGACACCCGCGGGCACCCTGTCCGGCGGCAACCAGCAGAAGGTGGTCGTCGCGCGGGAGATGTCCCGGCCGCTGGAGCTGCTGATCGCGGCCCAGCCGACCCGCGGGGTGGACGTCGGCTCGACCGAGTTCATCCACCGACGGATCGTCGCCGAACGCGACCGGGGCTCCGGCGTGCTGCTGGTCTCCAGCGAGCTCGACGAGGTACTGGCGCTGGCGGACCGGATCGCGGTCATGTACCGGGGCAAGGTCCTCGCCGTCGTCACCCCGGACACCCCCCGAGAACAGATCGGCCTTTTGATGGCGGGCGTCACCGGCGAGCAGGCCGACGACACCGCAGGTCCCGCCGCGGAGGACAGCGAATGAGCAACGAGCAGCCCGACAACGGCCCGGACGAGCCCGTCGAGGGCGACGCGGCCGGCTCCGCCGTGGCGGCGGACACCGCACCGGAGGACGCCGCGGGCGGCCCGGACCACGCCGACACCGACGCCGCTGACGGCGAC
>JBAUUM010000785.1:0-3658 GCA_049582705.1 Actinocatenispora sp. | reverse complement strand
ACGCGGCCCTGCGCGGTGTCGACCGGGCGTTCCTGATGTCCGCGCAGCCCGTCGGCAGCGCGCCGGAACCCACCCATGCCCAGCGCCTCGCCGCGGCGGCACGCCGTGCGGGCGTCGGACATCTGGTGCTGCTGTCGGTGTACAGCGGCGGGCAGGGCGACGACATCCTCGCCACCTGGCACGGCCGCACCGAGGCGGCGGTCACCTCCAGCGGTCCCGACTGGACCGTGCTGCGCCCGGGCCGGTTCATGTCCAACGCGCTGCACTGGCGGGACATGGTCGCCCGCGGCGACACCGTGCACGTCCCGTTCGCCTACCGGCCGTCCGCGTCCATCGACCCGGCCGACATCGCCGCCGTCGCCCGGGTCGCGCTCACCACCGACGAGCACCGTGGCCGCGCGTACCAGATGTCCGGCCCGGCGGTGCTCACCCCGGCCGACGAGCTGCGCGTGCTCGGCGACGTACTGGGCCGCGACCTGCACCTGGTCGAGCCGCCGACCGAGGTCACCCGCGCCGGCATGCTCCGGTCCGGCATGTCGCCGGCGCTGGTCGAGGCGGCGCTCGCCCGGACCACCGACAGCGACGAGGGCACCGAGATCCACGACACGGTCGACCGCGTCACCGGTCGCCCGGCAACCACATTCCGCCAGTGGGCGCTCCGCAACGCCGACCAGTTCCACGGCGGCGACGTCCACCGACCGCAGCACACTGGATGAGGAGGCAGCCATGCCGAACACCACCGACGAGCAGATCCGTGACCTGGCCCGGCGCTGGGTCGAGGCCGAGGAGGCGGCGGACGTCGCGACCCTCGACGGCCTCAGTACCGAGGACTTCACCCTGGTCGGGCCGGTCGGCTTCGTACTGGACAAGCAGCAGTGGCTCGACCGCTACCGCGGCGGGGCGCTGGTGACCCGGTCGCTGGCCTGGGACGACCTCACGGTCCGCGAGTACGGCGACGCCGCGGTCGTCGTCGGCCTGCACACCCAGCGGGCCGAGCATCAGGGAAACCCGGTGAACGGCCAGTTCCGCGGCACCCACATCGTGGTCCGGGCCGGCGGCGACTGGCTGCTGGCCGGCGTCCACCTGAGCCCCGTCGGCGGCCCGCCGCCGTTCGCCCGTCCGCAGCACGCCCCGGAGGGAGAGGCGCGATGAGCGTCGAACTCAACCACATCATCGTCCCGGCACACGACAAGCAGGCCGCCGCGGAGTTCCTCGCCGGCATCCTCGACCTGGAGGTCGGCGAGCCGACCGGCCCGTTCGTGCCGGTCACGCTGAGCAACTCGGTCACCCTCGACTACATGAACCGCGCGGAGTTCCACTCGCAGCACTGCGCCTTCAAGCTGACCGAGCAGGAGTTCGACGCGGCGTTCGCGCGGATCGAGGCCGCCGGCCTGACGTACTGGGCCGACCCCGGGCACCAGGAGCCGGGCCGGATCGGCACCCGGTGGGGCGGGCGCGGTGTGTACTTCCTGGACCCGGGCGGGCACAACATGGAGATCCTCACCCGTACGCCCGACGACGAGTGACCGCGGTGCGGGGGGCGTGGCCTGGCCACGCCCTCGCACCGTCCGGCCCGGCGGGCGTGCCGGTGGCCGCCTCGTCGGACCCCCGCGGACGGCGACGCGGAAACCGAGCGGACCTCTGCGATGCTGACCCGGTGGCAAAGGGTGAAATGTCCGCACCGGCGATCGTCGTGCGGCTGGGTGTGATGACGGCGGTGGCCGTCGCGTTGTGCGGGGTGGCGGCGGCGTTGACCGTTGCCGGCCCCGGTGCGGACGACGGGCCGCCGCGGTGGCGGACGGTCGGGCTCGTGGTGGCGCTGGTCGGCTGGTTGCTGGTGCTCTGCCGGCTGACGCCGCGGTGGCGGGACCGGCGTCCGCTGCGCCTCTCGTACTACCTCGTACTGCTCGGGCTGGTCGCCGCCCTCATCGCGGACAGCCCCTGGTTCATGCTCGTGTCGTGGCTGGTCTTCGTCGACGCGTTCCTGCTGTTCGAGGCGCGCTGGGCGTTCGGCGCGGCGGCCGCGAGCGGGGTCCTGCTGACCGTCGCCCAGTCCGGCTCGATGGTCCCCACGTCCCGCGGCTCCGTGCCGCTGTTCCTGCTGAGCATGGTGCTGCCGCTGCTCGTCGCCGGCTGGTACCTGGGCCGGGAGAGCGAGTCGCGGCGTCGACTCAACGCCGAACTCGCGACCGCCAACCGCGCGCTGGCCGGTGCGCTGGCCGCGAACGCCGCCCTGGAGGACCGGATCGTACGGCAGGCCCGCGAGTCCGGCGTGCAGCAGGAACGGCAGCGGGTCGCCCGCGAGATCCACGACACCCTGGCGCAGAGCCTGAGCGCGATCAACACCCAGCTGACGGTGGTACTCGGCGCCGCCACGGGCACCGAGACGTGGACCGGTCGGGTGACCCGGGTGCGTGACCTGGCCCGGGACGGGCTGACCGAGGCCCGGCGGTCGGTCGGAGCCCTGACCCCGTACCCGCTGGTCGGTACGGCGCTGCCGGGAGCGCTGAGCAGGCTCGCGCGGGAGTGGGCCGAGCGGACCGACATCACGGTGGACGTCGACTCCGACACCGACGTCCCGGCGCTGCCCGACGCGACGGAGGCCGCGCTGTACCGGGTCACCCAGTCGGCGCTCGCCAACGTCGCCGAGCACTCCGGCGCGCGGCGCGTCCGGATCACCCTGGCCCACCTGGACGACGAGGTGGTCCTGGACGTGTGCGACGACGGCGTCGGCTTCGACCCGGCCCGCCCACCGGACCGGCGCGTGGACCGGGGCTTCGGACTGGCCGCGATGCGCCAACGGGTCGCCGAGGTGCGTGGACGGCTGGACGTGGAGAGCACGCCGGGCGCCGGCACGGCGCTGCGCGCGGCGGTGCCGCTGACGGGGGGATCCCGATGACCGCCACGATCTCGGTACTGGTGATCGACGACCATCCGGTGTTCCGGGACGGCCTGCGTCAGCTGCTCAGCGACGCCGACGGGTTCACCGTCGTGGGTGAGGCGGCCGACGGTGTCGAGGCGCTCGCCGTACTGGGGCGCACCCGGGCCGACGTCGCGCTGATGGATCTGCACATGCCCCGGCTGGACGGCGCCGAGGCGATCCGGCGGCTCCGCGCGACCGCACCGGAGACCCGGGTCCTGGTCCTCAGCACGTACGACACGGACGCCGACGTGGTGCCGGCGATCGAGGCGGGCGCGGTCGGGTACCTGTTGAAGGACGCCTCACGGACCGAGCTGCTCACCGGGGTACGGGCCGCGGCCGGCGGGGAGTCGGTGCTGTCGCCGTCGGTCGCGGGTCGCCTGATGGGTCGGATCCGTCGGCCGCCGGCGGACGTCCTGAAGCCCCGCGAGGTCGAGCTGCTGCGGCTGGTGGCCACCGGGGCGACCAACCGGGAGGCGGCCCGGTCGCTGTTCGTCAGCGAGGCCACCGTGAAGGCGTACCTGCTGCGCATCTACGACCGGCTCGGTGCCCGGGACCGCGCGTCGGCCGTCGCCGAGGGGTACCGCCGGGGCCTGCTGTCCTGACACGGCGGTACCCGCCGACGTGCCTGCTGTCCGGGTCCGGCCGTCCGGGTCCGGCCGTCCCGGTCCGGTCACCGGTGTGGACCGGTGTGGACCGGGCCGCTCGGCCCGGCGACCCGGCCCGGCCCCCGGGCCC
>JBAUUM010000784.1:0-7874 GCA_049582705.1 Actinocatenispora sp. | reverse complement strand
GCGCCGCGTCCCGGGCGTACGGGCCGGCGGCGTGATGGACCCGCAGCGGCACCCGGGCGGTGTCCTCGGTCCGGCACCGCAGCGCGCCGCCGTGCAGTACGAACGAGCTGCGCAGCTGCGGATGGCGGGCCAGTACGTCCTGCAGCGCGGCCTGCAACGCGCCGGTGTCCGGCAGCCCGCCGAACTCCAGGTCGACGGGGATGACCCAGCGCCCGGACTCCGGTTCACGCTGGGCGGACAGCCACACCTCGAACTGGGCGGCGGTCGCGGTACTGGTCGACGTCATCACGTCCTCGCTGTCAGGGGTCGGGCGGGTGCGGAGTCACGGTCGAACTCGCGCGCGGCAAGCGATCGCACCAGGTTGGCACGCCCCTCCGCGAGGAGCCGGCGCAGGCCCGTCGGCTGGTCCGCGGCCAGGCACTCGTCGGCGGCCCGGAGGAGTTCCGGGTCGGCCGCCCACTCGGGGCTCAGCCCCCGCACGACGAACTGGGCCGCCTCGCTCGACCGGCGCCGCCACACCTGGTGGATGTCGGTGAAGTAGCGGTCCGCGTACGGTCGGAGCAGCCCGTTCTGCGCGGGGTGCCAGAACCCGGCGACGAGGGCCTCGCTGGTGCCGTTGGACAACGAGGCGTCGGTCATCAGCCGCTGCCACGTCTGTTCCTTCACCGCTTCGGTGGGGGTCAGCGCGGCGGCCTGTTCGGCGGCGCGCCGGCCGGTGTCGGTCGGGTCGCGGTCACGCTCGGCGTCGATCTCGGCCCGGCCGGCGTGCCCGTGCGCGACCAGCGCGTGCAGGAGATGCCAGCGCAGGTCGACGTCGACCACGAGCCCCGGCAGCGGGTCCGACGCGTCCAGCCAGCCGCGGAGCACGTCGCAGTGACCGGGGCCCAGCACGGAACCGGCGAACGAGCGGACGAAGGCCAGCTGCCGGTCGGAGCCCGGCTCGGCGTCGCGGGCCAGGTCGACGAGCCGGTCACTGATCCGCTGCCAGCCGGTCATCTCCCAGGCCGGGTCGGCGTACAGCGACAGCGCGGTGCCGGCCTCCCACAGCAGTCGCTGCAGGACGATGAGTTCGGTCTCCCCCGGCACACCGGACAGCACGAGTTCCATGAAGTCGCGTGCCCGCAGCTCCGCGGAACGGGTCATCTCCCACGCCGCCGACCAGCACACCGCGCGGGGCAGTGGCGCGGCGATCCGCGCGATGCCGGACCGCACGGTCGCCATCGAGCCGGGGTCCAGCCGCACCGTGGCGTAGCTCAGGTCGTCGTCGTTGAGCAGTACCAACGCTCCACGGTCGACCCCGGCCAGTGCCGGCACCTCGGTGCGCTCCCCGGCGACGTCCACCTCGACCCGGTGGGTCCGGCGCTGTGCCCCGGTGCCCGGCTCCTCGTCGTAGACGCCGATGGCGATCCGGTGGTCGCGCAGCCCGCCGACACCCGGCTGCGCGGTGGACTGCCGTACCTGGAAGCGGGTGAAGCGGTCGTCGTCGTCGAGGCTGAAGTCGGCGCTCAGTACGGTGAGCCCGGCGGACTCCAGCCACTGCGCGCTGAAGCCGGACAGGTCGCGGCCGGCGGTCTCGGCCAGCACCGCCAGCAGGTCGGCGAAGGTGGCGTTGCCCCAGGCGTGGCGGCGGAAGTACGTACGCATCCCGGCCAGGAACGTGTCCAGGCCGAGCTGGGCGATGAGCTGCTTGAGCACGCTCGCGCCCTTGGCGTACGTGATGCCGTCGAAGTTGACCTCGACGGCGTGCAGGTCGTCGATCCGGCCGGCGATCGGGTGGGTCGAGGGCAGTTGGTCCTGCTGGCAGGCCCAGCCCTTCTCGTTCACGGCGAAGCCCGCCCACGCGTCCGGGTAGCCGACCGCCGGGAGGGCGTGCAGACCCGCCCAGGTGGCGAACGACTCGTTGAGCCACAGGTCGTCCCACCATCGCATGGTGACGAGGTCACCGAACCACATGTGCGCCAGTTCGTGTGCCAGGTGCTCGGCGCGTCGTTCGTAGTTGCCGCTGGTCGCCCGGCTGCGGAACACGAAACGTTCCGAGATGGTGGTGCACGCCGCGTTCTCCATCGCGCCACCGTTGAACTCCGGGACGAAGCACACGTCGTACTTGTCGAACGGGTACGGCGTGTCGAACGCGCGGAGGAAGAACGCCATGGCGCGTCGGGTCTCGTCGAACAGCCGGTCGGTGTCGAGGTGGTGGCCGAGCGAACGACGGCAGTACAGGCCCAGCGGAACCGTGTGCTGCCCGTCGGAGTACTCGGCGGTGGCCTCGAAGTACGGTCCGGCGACGAGCGCGACCAGGTAGGTCGGCAGCGGCGGGGTCTCGGCGAACGCGGTCCGTGTGGCGCCCCCGGCGCCCGGTCCGCGCCCGCTGACCGGGCTGTTCGACACGACGGTCCAGTCCGCCGGTGCGGTGACGGTGAGCCGGACGCGGGCCTTCAGGTCCGGCTGGTCGAAGCAGGCGAAGACCCGTTTCGCGTCGGCCAGCTCGAACTGGGTGAACAGGTAGACCGCCTCGTCGACCGGGTCGACGAAGCGGTGCAGGCCGGCGCCGGTGTTCAGGAACTGGCAGTCCGCCACCACCACGAGCTCGTTGTCGGCCCGCAGGTCCACCAGCGGCAGCCCGTCCGCCGGGCGGTAGGTGTCGAGGTCGACGGGGGTGCCGTTGAGCGTCGCCGCCGGCACGCGCGTGGCCAGCAGGTCGATCCAGGTCGACGCGCCGGGCTGCCGGCTGGTGAAACGCACCGTGGTGGTGGACCGGAACGTGTCCGTACCGGGCCGACCCGCGCCGTCCGTGACGTCCAGGTCGATCTCGTAGGAGACGACGTCGAGCAGGTCCGCCCGCTGCCGCGCCCGGACCTCGGTGAGGTTGGGCGCGGGCAGTGGATGACGGGACGGATCGTTCACGTGCCGAGGTTCCGGTCCGGGGATCCCGACTGGGCCAGCCGCTCCTCCAGCTGCTCGGCCAGGTTCTTCAGGTCGGAGGCGTCGAAGACCAGGTCCACGGGAACCTCCACACCCACGGCCTGGCTGAGACCGTCGGCCACGGTGGCCGCCGCGAGCGAGTCGCCGCCGAGTTCGAAGAAGTTGCTCCCCTCCATGGCGACGTCACCGCCCAGGGCCGCCTCGCTGACCTCGCGTACCCGCTGGGCCACGTCCGGTACGGACCGGTCGTCGGCTCCCGGCGCTTCAGGCACTACTGCTCCTCACGTGTGGTTGGGAAGGCCGGCCCGCGAAGCGACTTCACCGGCAGGTCGAGCTGCCCCGGGACGCAGGCCCGGAGAACGTCCAGAATGCCGTCCCGCAGGTCCTCGGCACGTCGGGTCGACACGACCTCAGGGTTGTGGAAGACGGCGAGGTAGGTGCCCTCCGCGACACCCGCGGCCACGATCAGGTCGTACGCGGAGTACCGGACCGTCTCCGAGTGCCGCATCGTGTCGACGGGCTCGACGGTCAACGGGCCGTCCGCCGGCTCGGGCGCCGGCGGCGGCATGAAGAACTCGAACCCGACGGTCAGCGCCCGGCCGCCCTCGCCGGTGGTGATCCGCCGGTGCTGTTCCGCCGCGGCCGGCGCGCCCGGGCCACCGTGCGCGACGAGCGCCGAGAGCATCCGGACGTAGCTGTACGGCGGCGCGGCCTGCGCCGTGGCCTGCCGGCTGCGGCGGAACGTGTCGCGCGCGAACTCGGACAGCGACAGCGTCTCGTCCACGTCGAACCGGACGTCGGCCAGTTCGGAGAAGAGTCCGACCAGCGCCTTCGCCGACTCGTCCGCGCGGCCCAGCAGCGCGGTACTGAACCGGAACCGGGGCTGGTCCCAGACCTGCCAGCAGGCCAACGCCGAGGCGGCCAGGACGGCGGCGAACGGCGTCGCCCGCGACTTCATGGCGAAGTCCCGCAGGGCACGGGTCTCCGGCTCGCCGAGCGCGCCGTCGAGCCGGGTGAGCGTGCCCTGGTGGCGCCGGTCGGCGACCTCCGCCGGGAGGTGGGCGTCGTCGGCGAACGCCGCGTCCCAGTACGCCAGCTGCGCGTCGGTCAGGGTGTCGCCGCGGGTCCGCTGCGCCTCGACCTGCTCGGCGTACGAGGAGGTGAGTTCCGGCAGCGGTGCGCCGCCGGCGGTCCGCGCCGCGTACGCCGCCAGTACCTCCGCGATCAGCAGGTCACTGGACCAGGCGTCCGCGACCACGTCGTGCTCGGTCATCGCGAGCAGGTGGTCGTCGTCGTCCAGGGTCAGCAGCAGCACCCGCAGCGGGCCGTCGTGCGCGACGTCCAGTTCCGCGCTGATCCGCCGCCACGCCTCGTCCACGGCCGCGGTGAGGTCGGCACCGAACCGGGTGCCGTCGAGCACCTCGACGTCGAACTCGTCGGCGGGCTCGGCGAAGCGCTGCACCGCCGGGCTGTGGACGCGGTCCCAGCGCAGCCGCAGCGGCTGGTGTCTGGTGACCACGTCGGCGACCGCGCGGCGCAGTACCGCCGGGTCCACCGGGCCGCGAAGCCGACGGACCGTGTTGATCGTCCGGTGCCGGAAGTCGTGGTCGCACATGACGGAGTACAGCTCCTGCGCCGGCAGCAGCGCGCACTCGGTCACCGGGCGGCTGCCGTGGACGCGGCGGACTCCCCGTCGGCCCCGTCGAGCGCGGCGGCCGGGTCCACGGTGAACTCGAGCAGCCACAGTCCGGGGTGCTCCAGCCGGGTGGTTTCGGCCAGGTGCAGGCCGGCCTTCGCGCCGAGGGCGCGGAAGTCGTCCACGGTACGTTCCTTCGCCCCCAGCAGTACGAGCATCAGCAGGTCCGCGTAGCTGGCCAGCAGCGGGTCCTTGGCGTCCAGGAGCCGCTCGGCGAGCACCACCCGCCCGTGTCCGGGGGCCGCCTCCGCGCAGCGGCGCAGGATCCGTACCGCGTCGTCGTCGGCCCAGTTGTGCACCGTGTTGGCGATCAGATAGACGTCCGCGCCGGTGGGCAGCGCGTCGAAGAAGCTGCCGCCGACGATCTCGGCCCGGTCGGCGACCGGGGCCAGCACCTCGGGGGCGTTCACCACGACGCTGTCCATGTCCAGCAGGGTGCCGCGCAGCCCACTGTGCCGGCCGAGCAGCTCGGCCAGCAGCGCGCCGGTGCCGCCGCCGACGTCCACGACGTGGCCGACCGAACCCCAGTCGTAACTTCCGGCGACCTCCCGGGCCAGGTCACCGGCGTGTACGGCGAGAGAGTCGTCGAACGACCTCGCCAGTTCCTTGTCGGCGGCGAGGTCGTCCCAGAAGGTGCAGCCGTACGCCTTCTCGTACACCGGCTCACCGGTACGCACCGCGGTCAGCAGGTGCCCCATGGCGCCCTCCATCCGTGCCTCGATGCGCCGGGCGTCGGAGTCCAGGTCCAGCCAGCGGCGCAGCCCCGCCGGGTGGTCGCTGAGCAGGCCGCGACCGACGTCGGTGAGCGCGTACCGCTCCGGGCCGTCCTCGGTGAACAGGCCGATCAGGCACAGGTACCGCAGGAGCCGACCGAGCGGGTCCCGCTCGCAGCCGGACTGCTCGGCGAGGTCCGCGAGGCCGGTCGTGCCGGCCTCCACCAGGTCGGGCAGCCGCAGGGTGGCCGCCGCACGCACCGCCGTCGGCGTGAACGCGAAGGTCATCCGGAGCAGAGCGGTCAACGGGTCGGTCTCGGTCACATGGTCCTCCACACAGATGTGCTGTCAGTGGTCATTGCTGCCGCCGGTGCCCGCCACGACGGGTGCCGGCGGCTCACCGGCCCCGGCGTGCGCGGCGCACCGCTGGCCGGGATCCGGCTCGTAGTAGGACATTCGGCCATCCTCGAAGTTCAGGATGCCGCGCCGGCCGAGGGTGCCGGCGGCACCGGCGGCGAGGTACCGGCAGACGTCGAAGCCGAGCATCGCCGCGATGGCACTGTTCGACGGCCCGAACGAGTACGGGGTCGGGTCGCCGAGCGCCTTCTCCAGCTGCCGCTCCAGCGGGCTGATCGCCTGCTGGCGGGCGTGGTGGAAGCAGTCGTGGCAGTCGCCCCGCTCCGGTACCAGCAGCGGGCCCCAGAAACCGGTCGTCAGGCCCACCGCGGCGGCGGTCATCGCCACGTTGCGCGGCGCCGCCCACCGCCAGCAGATCGCCGCGATGTCGGGGGGCGTGTCCGCCGCGACCACGAGCAGGTCGAGCCCGTCCGGCAACGCCTCGAGGTCCGCGGGGTCACGGACGGCCTGCTGGACCGGATGGAAGCGGGTGTGCGGCGACAGCCTGCCCAGCCCCGCCATCGCCGCGTCCACCTTCGAGCGGCCGATGTCCTCGGTGCCGAACACGTACTGCCGGTTGAGGTTGTGCGACGCGACCGCGTCGAAGTCGACCAGCCACAGCTCGCCGACACCGGCCGCCACGAGGTGCTGCGCCACCAGCGCACCGATCCCGCCGACGCCCAGGATCCCGACCGTGGCGTCCCGCAGCCGCTGCTGCATCCGGTCCGCCTCCGGGCCGAACATGGTCAGGTAGCCGTGCTGGCGTTCCCACGGCATGCCCACGGCGCCCGACCCGGCCGGCTCGGCGGTGAGCCAGCCCTCCGCGTCCAGCCGCGCCAGCAGCGCGTCGATCGTGTCCAGCGGTAGGCAGCCGGACAGCGCCGCGCGGGTCGTGCCGGCCCGGAGCCGGTCGGCGATGTCACCGATCAGCGCCGGGTCGCCCTTGGCCTGCACGAGCCGGCCGCCCCGCACGAACGCGACCCCGTTGTCCAGCGGCACGCACGACAGCGTGGCCACCAACCGGACCGGACTGTCCAGATCCCTGTCAGTCATCGACGATCACCAGCTCCCGCAACGTCAGTGTGCCGTCCACGGCCGGTGCCAGTCCGGCGAGCCGGGGCGAGGCCAGGCAGTGCGCCCGCACCTGCAGCAGCGGCACCCTGGGCATCAGTTCGCACCAGCGCCGGTCGGCGTCCGCCCACAGGTTCAGTGCCTCCGCCGGGTCCGCGCAGTCGCGCGCCCGAGCGACCCGTTCGTCGAAGTCGGCGTCGGCGAATCCGGCGTGCCGGGCCTGCCCACCGGTGCTCGTCCAGCTCGACAGCATCGCCGCCGGGTGCGGAAAGTCCGGACCGGTCAGCGTGTACAGCAGGCAGTGCTCGCGGCCGATGACCAGCTTCAGATACTCGTCGAACGAGTGCCCGGCCGTGCTGACCGGGACGCCGAGCACGTCCCGGAGCTGCGCGGCGACCTCGTCGACCACGTCGCCGTTCGGCACGAAGTCGGCGTAGTCGATGCACAGGCCGTCCCGGCACACCGTCCGCAGCTCGGCGAGGTCGTCGCCGCCCACCGTGTCCGGTCCCGGTGCGCCGCCCCCGGCCTGCCACGGTTGCACCTGTGACCACCACTCGACGGTCGCGCCGCCGGTCGTGGCGGACACCTGCGCCCGGCGCAGCAGGCGGCCGAGGGCACCCCGCAACCGGGCCGAGGTCGCCAGTTCCCCCGCCCGGTGGCCGAACTCCAACGACCCGAACAGCATCAGGTCCCCGCTGACCAGGTCGCCGCGTCCGGCCAGGTCGGCGAGTTCGGTGCGACCGAAACTGGTGGCGGGCGTGATGTCGATCCCGCCGTCGCGGTACTCGCGGAGGGCCTCGTCGTTGGTGGCGGTGAGCCGGAAGGTCAGGCTCTCCGGGCTGCCCGGCCCCGGCTCGTACGCGGGGTTACGGCACAGCACGAGTTCCGTCTCGGTCCGCCGCGTGGGCAGGTACCCACCGAGTACGGGCCGATCGGCGTCGCCGGCCCAGTGCGCCGGCGCCGGCGCGAACTGCGGCATCGCCAGCACCGAGGGCGCGAACCAGGTGGGCTCGGCGAACCGGTACTCCACCGTCCGCTCGTCGATCGCCTGCGCCGGTGGCTGGGTGCCGCCCAGC
>JBAUUM010000783.1:0-9006 GCA_049582705.1 Actinocatenispora sp. | reverse complement strand
CCCCGGCAGCGGCCGCCAGCGCGTAGCCGAGCAGTCGCCGGCGCGAGGTCCCTCGGTACTCGGTCATGCTGCCCCTTCCACACTGGTCCGGAGCCCGGCCAGCCACGTGACCGAGCCCGCAACCTGGCTCAGATATCGATTTCCCCACCGTACGTGCGCGGTACGCCGATGTCCAGAACGGGCGATACGTCGCAACCGTCCGGATGGACCCCGACACCGGAAGGGAGGCGCGACGGGGCGGTCAGGCCGGCGCGGCCCCGGCGCCGTCGATGTCCAGCAGGAAGGTGCGGATCGCGGCGAGGATCTCGTCGGTGCGTCGACTGGTCGCCGTGACCGCCACGACCGTCCGGCTCCCCGGATGCACGACCGCGAACTGGCCGTACGCCCCGTCGGCGCGGAACGTGCCGGCCAGCCCGCGCCAGAACCCAGCGGCCGGCCCGACGCAGGCGTGCGCCGTAGAAATCCCGTCAA
Organism: Actinocatenispora sp.; assembly: GCA_049582705.1. GTDB lineage: Bacteria > Actinomycetota > Actinomycetes > Mycobacteriales > Micromonosporaceae > Actinocatenispora. The sequence goes on along the minus strand of JBAUUM010000783.1, from coordinate 8,535 downwards.
GAAGCGCCGCCGGCGCGTTGTTTTCGCGTCAGGACACCTGTCCGGCGCGCTCCCCCGGACCTGTACTGGGGGCAGCGGTCCACACCGGACCGCGGTGCGCGCGCCGGTCGACCGGCCGCCCCACGCACCCGGATGGAAGGAGAGGCACGGTGGCTGACCTGGCTTTCGTGCTGCTGACCATGTTGTCGTTCGCGCTGCTGGCCCTCGTGGCCAAGGCGGTGGAACGGCTGTGAACGCGGTCAACGTCATCGGACTGATCGTCGTCGTGGCGCTGTCGGGATTCCTCGTGGCGGCCCTACTGTTCCCGGAGCGTTTCTAGATGAACTCCACAGCGGCCGGCGCCCTGTTCATCGCCTCGCTGGTCCTCGTGCTGGTCCTCGTGCACAGGCCCCTGGGCGACCACATGTACCGCGTGGTCACCACGACCCGGCACCACCGCGTCGAGCGGGTCATGTACCGGCTCGTCGGGGTCGATCCCGACGGTGAGCAGACCTGGGGCGTCTACGCGCGCAGCGTGCTGGCGTTCTCCGCGGTGTCGATCCTTTTCCTGTACCTGTTCCTGCGCGTGCAGCAGCACCTGCTGCTGTCGCTGGGATTTCCGGGCGTCGTCCCGTCCGGGGCGTGGAACACCGCGGTCAGCTTCGTCACCAACACGAACTGGCAGTGGTACTCGGGTGAGTCAACCATGGGCCACCTGGTACAGATGGCCGGCCTCTCGGTGCAGAACTTCGTGTCCGCGGCGGTCGGCATCGCGGTGGCCGTCGCCCTGGTACGTGGGTTCGCCCGCAGCCGCACCAACCGGTTGGGCAACTTCTGGGTGGACCTGGTCCGCATCAGCGTGCGCATCCTGCTGCCCATCTCGGTGATCGCCGCCATCGCGTTGATCGCCGGCGGCGTGATCCAGAACTTGTCCGCCGGCACCGACGCGCACACGCTCGCCGGTGCTACCCAGCACCTCACCGGTGGGCCCGTCGCCAGCCAGGAAGTGATCAAGGAACTGGGCACCAACGGCGGCGGCTTCTACAACGCGAACTCGGCCCATCCGTACGAGAACCCGACGCCGTGGACGAACTGGATCGAGATCTTCCTGATCCTGCTGATCCCGTTCAGCCTGCCCCGGACGTTCGGCCGCCTCGTCGGCAGCCGCCGGCAGGGGTACGCGATCACCGCGGCGATGGCGGTCATGGCCGTCGGCAGCGTCGTCGTGCTCAATCTGCTGCAGGGCCTGCACCACGGCACCGTCCCGATGGCGGTGGGCGCGGCGACCGAGGGCACCGAGACGCGGTTCGGGGTGCTCAACTCGGCGACGTTCGCGGGCGCCACGACGCTGACCTCCACCGGCGCGGTCGACTCGTTCCACGACTCGTACACGCCGCTGGGCGGCGGGGTGACGATCCTGAACATGCTGCTGGGCGAGGTCGCGCCGGGCGGCGTCGGTTCCGGCCTGTACGGGCTGCTGATCCTGGCCGTGCTGACGGTGTTCATCGCCGGGCTGATGGTCGGCCGCACACCGGAGTACCTGGGCAAGAAGATCGGCGCCCGCGAGGTGAAGTTCGCCTCGATGTACTTCCTGACCATGCCCGCGCTGGTGCTGATCGGCACCGCGGCGGCGATCGGGACCGAATCCGGACGTGCCGGCATGCTCAACACCGGCCCGCACGGTCTGTCCGAGGTGCTCTACGCGTTCACCTCGGCCACGAACAACAACGGCTCGGCGTTCGCGGGCCTGACGGTCGACACCACCTGGTACAACACGGCGCTGGGTCTGGCGATGCTGTTCGGCCGGTTCCTGCCGATCGTGTTCGTGCTCGCGCTGGCCGGATCGCTGGCACGGCAGACACCGGTGCCACAGACCACCGGGACGCTCAGGACGCACCAGCCACTGTTCGTCGGAATGCTGGTCGGCGTCACCCTCGTCCTGGTCGCGCTCACGTTCCTGCCGGCACTCGCACTGGGCCCGCTCGCCGAGGGCGTGCGTTGACCATGCCGGTACGCACGACACCACCCCGCACGGAGCCGACAGAAGGCAGAAGGAACGCAATGGTTGTCACCACAGTTGGGCCGGCGCCACAACCCCCCGGTGGCGCACCGCGCCGGATCTCCGGTGGCCTGCTGGATCCCCGGCAGCTCTGGACGTCCACACCGGACGCTCTGCGCAAGCTCAACCCGTTCACGTTGTGGCGTAACCCGGTCATGTTCATCGTCGAGATCGGTTCGGTCTTCACCACGGTGCTCGCCGTCATCCACCCCACGGTCTTCGCGTGGCTGATCACCGTCTGGCTGTGGCTGACCGTGGTGTTCGCCAACCTTGCCGAGGCCGTCGCCGAGGGCCGGGGCAAAGCCCAGGCCGAGGCGTTGCGGCGGGCCAGGACCGACACCGTGGCACGCCGGCTGCTCGACTGGGCACCGGGACCGGGCACGGTACGCGAGGAGGCCGTGCCCGCACCGCAGCTTGCCCTCGGCGACATCGTGGTCGTCGAGGCCGGACAGGTCGTGCCCGGCGACGGCGACGTCGTCGAGGGCATCGCCAGCGTCGACGAGTCGGCGATCACCGGCGAGTCCGCGCCGGTGATCCGCGAGTCCGGCGGGGACCGTTCCGCGGTCACCGGCGGCACCACGGTGCTGTCCGACCGGATCGTCGTACGGATCACCCAGAAACCGGGCGAGAGCTTCATCGACCGGATGATCGCCCTGGTGGAGGGCGCGAACCGGCAGAAGACCCCGAACGAGATCGCGTTGAACATCCTGCTGGCCGCGCTGACCGTCATCTTCCTGCTGGCCGTCGCGACCCTGCAACCGCTGGCGGTCTTCGCCAAGCAGGTCCAGGCGTTCGCACCCGACACCCAGGCCCTCGACTCGCACGGGGTCACCGGCATCGTGGTGGTCTCCCTGCTGGTGTGCCTGATCCCGACCACGATCGGCGCGCTGCTGAGCGCGATCGGCATCGCCGGCATGGACCGACTGGTGCAGCGCAACGTACTGGCGATGAGCGGCCGCGCCGTCGAGGCGGCCGGCGACGTCGACACCCTGCTGCTGGACAAGACCGGCACGATCACCCTGGGAAACCGCCAGGCCAGCGGGTTCCTGCCGGTGGGCGGTGTGACCGCGGCGGAACTGGCCGACGCCGCACAGCTGTCCAGCCTCGCCGACGAGACGCCCGAGGGGCGCTCGGTCGTGGTGTACGCCAAGACCGAACACGGCCTGCGCGAACGCAGCCCCGGTGAACTGTCCGACGCGCAGTGGGTGCCGTTCACCGCGCAGACCCGGATGTCCGGTGTGGACCTGCCCGGCGAGGGCGGCGGGGGCCGGCAGCTGCGCAAGGGCGCCGCGGCGGCGGTCGCCGACTGGGTCCGCGCGCACGGCGGCACCGTACCGGCCGACACCGGGCAGATCGTCGACGGGATCTCCGCGTCCGGTGGCACACCGCTGGTCGTCGGCGAGCGTGTCGACGGCGTCGCCCGGGTACTGGGCGTCATCCACCTCAAGGACGTGGTGAAGGCCGGCATGCGGGAACGGTTCGACGAGATGCGCCGGATGGGCATCCGGACCGTCATGATCACCGGGGACAATCCGTCGACCGCCAGGGCGATCGCGGACGAGGCCGGCGTGGACGACTTCCTCGCCGAGGCCCGCCCGGAGGACAAGCTCGCCCTGATCCGCTCCGAACAGGAGGGCGGCCGGCTGGTGGCGATGACCGGCGACGGCACCAACGACGCCCCGGCCCTGGCCCAGGCGGACGTCGGCGTGGCGATGAACACCGGCACGTCCGCCGCCAAGGAGGCGGGCAACATGGTCGACCTCGACTCCGACCCGACGAAGCTGATCGAGATCGTGGAGATCGGCAAGCAGTTGCTCATCACCCGGGGCGCGCTGACGACGTTCTCCATCGCCAACGACATCGCCAAGTACTTCGCGATCATCCCGGCCATGTTCGTCGCGCTCCACCCCGGTCTGGACGCCCTGAACATCATGCGGCTGGACAGCCCGACCTCGGCGATCCTGTCCGCGGTCATCTTCAACGCGCTGGTCATCGTGGCGCTGATCCCGTTGGCGCTGCGCGGCGTGCGGTACCGGCCGTCGAGCGCGGCGAAGATGCTGCGCCGCAACCTGCTGGTCTACGGCCTCGGCGGCATCGTCGCGCCGTTCCTCGGCATCAAGATCATCGACCTGCTCATCCACTTCGTCCCCGGGATCTCGTGATGCGTCTACCCTCGTGGATTTCCCAGCACCTGGCCGCGCTACGGGCACTGCTGGTGTTGACCGTGCTGCTCGGGATCATCTACCCGCTGGTGATCTTCGGCGTGGGTCAGCTTCCCGGGCTGCGCGGCAACGCCGACGGATCGCTCCTCACGCCGGACCACACCACCGTCGGCAGCTCGATCATCGGACAGTCGTTCACCGACCGGAAGGGCGAGGCGCTGCCGCAGTACTTCCAGACCCGACCGTCCGCCGCCGGTGACGGGTACGACCCGACCGCCACGGCCGCCTCGAACCTGGGTCCGGAGAGCATCGTGGACACACTGCCCGATCCTGCCCACAGGGCCGACCCGGGCACCCCGAGTCTGCTGACCCAGGTCTGCACGCGCAGCAAGGAGGTCGGCGACCTCGACGGCGTGAGCGGCGCCCGGCCGTACTGCACCCACAGCGGGGTCGGCGCCGTGCTCGGCGTGTTCCACCGCGACGGCGGTACCGGCCCCGTCACCCGCGTGGTCAGCCTCAACCAGGCCTGCCCAACCACCCCGTTCCGGTCCACGTACGGCGGAGTCCGGGTGACCTGCGCGAGGTTCGGCGGCGACTACTCGCACGCGGTCGTGACACCGGTCCGCGGCGACGCGCCCACCCACCCGGCGGTGCCCGCGGACGCGGTCACCGCCAGCGGCAGTGGCCTCGACCCGTCGATCAGCGTGGCGTACGCGGACCTGCAGGCGGCACGGGTGGCTCGGGAGCGGGGCATGAGCCTCTCCTCGGTACACGCGCTGATCGGCCGGTACACCGCGCACCGGTCGCTCGGCTTCATGGGAGAGCCGGCCGTCAACGCGGTCCAACTCAACCTCGCACTGGACCGTACGCACCCACAGCCCGGGCACTAGACCCGGTACGGGTGGACGTCGACGCCGTACTTGCCCGGCGCCCGGACGTGGTGCTGGTCGACGAGATGGCGCACACGAACGTCCCCGGCGTCCGCAACGCCAAACGCTGGCAGGACATCCAGGAACTGCTGGACGTCGGCATCGTCGTGGTCACCACGCTCAACATCCAGCACCTGGAGTCCATCAACGACGTCGTCGCCGAGATCACCGGCGTACCGCAGCGCGAGACGGTGCCCGACGCGATCGTCCGGCGGGCGGAGCAGATCGAGCTGGTCGACACGACGCCGGAAGCGCTGCGCCGCCGGATGGCGCACGGCAACGTGTACCGGCCGCAGAACGTGGACGCGGCACTCGCCAACTACTTCCGGGTCGGGTCACCCATGAGCACGTCAGCCGCGGTGCGGGCCGCTCGGCGATGCCGCCCGCGCTGAGCTGGCGGCGGCGCGTCGTCGGGTTCTCGCGGTCACGACCGCGGTCAGCGTCACGGTGGACCAGGCGGCGCGCCGGACCCGGGAGGCGGCCCGTGCCCGGGCGGAGGCCGAGCCACTGTCCACACTGTCCGGAAGCGTGCTGCGCGGTTCCCGACCGCTCCCGGTCCTACTCGACGAGCTACGGGAGACCTTCGGATTCGCCACCGTCACCCTGCTGGAGCATCGACCCGACGCGGCGGTGAGCCCGGACCTGCAACACGACCGGGCCGCCTGGCAGGTCGCCGCCACCGCCGGCGGTCCGCCCAGCCTCACCCCGGCGGGCGGCGACGCGGATGTCGTCGTGGACACCGACATCTCGTTGGTGATGTGTGGACACGCCCTCGCCGCCGCCGACCGCCGGATCGTCCAGGCGTTCGCCACCCAGGCGGCGGTCGCCCTGCGCCAGCAGCACCTGTCCGAACAGGCCGCCGCGGTCGGCCCGCTCGCCGAGATCGACCGGCTGCGTCCCGCGCTGCTGTCCGCGGTCAGCCACGATCTGCGGACCCCGCTGGCCGCGAGTCTCCCGAGGTCCGTGGTGACCCTGCCCTGGTGGAGCGCATCCTGGTGAACCTGCTGGTCAACGCGGTACGCCACAGCCCCACCGACAAGCCGCCGATCGTCGCCACCAATGACCACGCCGGAGTCGTCGAGATCCGCGTCGTCGACCACGGCCCAGGGATCCCGGTGAGCGAGTGGCACACGGTGTTCCTGCCGTTCCAGCGGCTCGGCGACCGGGACAACGGCACCGGCGTCGGGCTGGGCCTCGCCCTGTCCCGCGGCCTGGCTGAGGCGATGGGCGGCACCCTGACGCCCGACAACACACCCGGCGGCGGACTGACGATGGTACTGCGACTGCCCGCCGCCGACGCGGACGGCGGCGGCACCGCGACCGATCCGGAGCAGTCGGCCGATCCTGCGGCTCTGCGACGGGTGGACGGCTGGCGACATGCGGCGGGCAGCACGGCCGGGCGTCCACCGGCGTGACAGACCGCTCCGTCCGGGGCTCTGACCCGCCGGATGCGCGTACCCGCTCACGACCCGGTTCGGATCGGGACAATTCGCCGCTGCGGTGACCGGCATAGGCTGAACGGGACCACCCCCGTGCACGGAGGAGTGCCCCACATGCCGGCAGAGAAGCGCTACGGCCCGCGCGAGGTCACCAACCAGCAGGTTCCCAACGCCGCCCGGGCGTACGACTACTTCCTCGGCGGCTCGTCGAACTTCGCCGCGGACCGGGCGTTCGCCGAGCAGCTCCTCGAGATCTCACCGTCGGTGCCGGCGGTGACCCGCCTCAACCGGTCCTTCCTGCGCCGGGTCGTCACCTTCGCGCTCGACCAGGGCGTCACGCAGTTCCTCGACCTCGGCTCCGGCATCCCCACCGCGGGCAACGTGCACGAGATCACGCAGCAGCGGACGCCGGACTCGCGGGTGGTGTACGTCGACTACGAGCCCGTCGCGTTCGCCCACGCCCAGGCGATGCTGCGCGACGACCCGGCCGCGGTCGTCATCCACGCCGACCTGCGCAACCCGGACCAGATCCTGGACGATCCGGAGCTTCGCGCCGTGCTCGACTTCTCCCGGCCGATCGCCCTGCTCATGGTCGGCGTGCTGCTCTTCGTCGGCGACGAGGACCGCCCGGCCGACCTGGTCGCCACCTACCGGGACCGTCTCGCGCCGGGCAGCCTGCTGGCGCTGTCGCACATCACCGTCGACGACGCGGACGACGAACTGCGCGCCGAGGTGGACCGGCTGGTGGGCGCGTACCGCGCCGCGAACGAGAACGTCTACGTCCGGACCCATGCCGAGATGCTGAGCTGGTTCGACGGGATGCGGCTCGTCGAACCCGGTTTCGTACTACTGCCCGACTGGCGCGGCGACGACCAGGGTGAGCAGCGGTCCCCGGCCCGGGTGCTGGGCTACGGGGGCGTCGGTCGCGTTCTCTGACCACCGCTCGTACCGTCCACGGGGTATGCCACGAGCTGCCGCGACCGACGACGCGGGCGCTCAGGGCCGCGTCGTCCGTCGTGTCATGGCGCGTGGGTCAGCAGAACCAGCCGTTCTCGACCCAGCCGTTGGCGTTGACGTTGCCGTACGCGAATCCCCGGGCCCAGCTGCCGCTGACGAAGTCGATCTGGAAGGTCTGCCCGGTGGTCAGCGTGTTGAACGGGGTACCGGCCGGCGCGTCCCGCACGGCGAGATCCACCGCGCACACCGTGTAGCGGCCGCCGGGCGATCCCCAGGCGGCCTGCGCGGGCGACGCCACGGTCAGCAGGGAGCCGGCCACCGCGGCCGCGGCGACGGTGGCGAGGACACCACGACGGATCTTCGTGCTCATGCGTACTCCTGGGGTCGGGGGTGATGGCGGCGGTACACGGAGACAGAGATGCGACCGCCGCCGGGTGCGTCCGTGCTGCCACTCGGAGCGGGTGCCGTGCGGTGAGGAGGCATGGGGATACACCCACGCGCACGGGTCACTTCATCCCGAAGCGGCCGGAAGTGGATATCCAGCCGGGCACGTAACGATAGCGCCCAAACGGCACGCTGCACAGGTCCTTGGCGCGTGCGCTCACCGCCGCGGGTCAGCGCACCCGCGATCGGGTCGGGTCCTGCTCCACGCCTACACCGGCCCGGCTCCGGCCGACGCCGCGTCACCGGACGTCGCCCCACGCGACCCGGCTCCGCCCGACCCGGCCCCGCCGGACGCCATCGACCCGCGGTCCGACGGGTCGGACCCGACGGCCGGACCGTCCGAGGGCACCCGGAGAGCCGGCGCCGCACCGGGATGAGCGAGCTCCTGAAGCAGCTGGCACAGGTGCACCAGCGGCCACGCGAGCGCGGTCGGGACGACCGGGCCCGGTTCGGGAAGCTCCAGAAGCAGTACGCCCTGCGCGGCGGCCAGCGGCTCGTCGAAGGCCGAGCCGCAGGGTGTGCCGGTGCCGGCCAGGCCGGTGACGGCGTCGGCCAGGGCACGGCAC
>JBAUUM010000782.1:0-2243 GCA_049582705.1 Actinocatenispora sp. | reverse complement strand
GCGAACCGGAGCCCGGCCCGCCGCGCCGACGGCTCAGGTCTCCGCCATCGCGGCCACGATGGACGATCGGGCGGCGCGGCGGGCGGGCAGTACCGCCGCGAGCACGGCGGCCAGGCCGGCGAGAGCGACGTAGCCGCACAGCTGGCCGACCGGCACGGTCAGTACCGGCCGGATGCCGTCGAACAGCACGCGGCTGGTCAGCCAGCCGTACAGCACGCCGAAGACGACCCCGACGAGCGCGCCGACGACACCCATCAGCAGGGCCTCGACCAGCAGGGTCGCCCGCAACTGCGCACGGGTCAGGCCGAGCGCGCGGGTCATCGCCGACTCCCGGGTGCGTTCGAGTACCGACAGCGACAGCGTGTTCATGATGCCGATCAACGCGATCAGGACGGCGAACGCGAGCAGCGCCGCGACCACGGTGATGATCTGGTCGATCTGGCCGGTGAGTGACGACCGCCACTGCGCGATGCTGGACGCGGTCACCGTCGGGTAGTCGGCCAGTACCGCGTCGACGGTCGCGTGGGACCGGTTCGGCGGCGCCCCGGCCGCGGCCCGGACCATGACCATGGTGTCGTCGCTCTGCGGGTGCAGCGCGGCGAAGTCCTGCCAGCCGACGATGATCCCGCCGAGCTGCGCGGAGCCCCGGGCGACGGCGGCGATCCGGAACGTCCGGTGCCGCCCGCCGAGCGTCACCCGTACCCGCCCACCGACGTGCGCGTTGCGGACACCCTCGGCGCTGTCGTACACCACGGCCTCGCCGCTGGTCAGGGTGTGCGCCGAGCCGGCCTCCACCTCCGCGAGCGGCCCCAGCGTGCGCAGCGCGGTCGGGTCCATCGTGGCGAGCTGGGAGCGCTTCCCGTCGATGGTCGCGGGCGCCTGCCGGATCCGTGCGACGAGGCCCAGGTCGCGACGGGTACGTAGGTCGCGGGCGACGCCCGGCGGCACCCCGGCGCCGTGCTGGCCGGTGTCCAGGCCGCGCACCACGTAGTCCACCGGATAGTGCGAGTCGATCTCGTGCGTGGTGGTGAGCTGGACGGTGGCGACGGCGACGCTGGCCGCGGCCATCAGCCCGACGCCGATGGTCAGCGCCGCCGTGGTGGCCGCGGTCCGACCGGGGTTGCGGCGGGCGTTGGCCACGGCGAGCCGGGCCGGGACGCCGAACAGCCGCCCGGGCAGGGCGCCGAGCAGCCCGCTGAGCGGGCCGACGAACACGGGACTGAGCAGGAGTACCGCCAGGAAGTTGACCACCCCGCCGGCGACCACCAGCAGCGTGGCGGGGCGCGGATCGTCCAGCGTCGAGCCGTACACGGTCAGCGGAGTGCCCACCGCGACCGTCACGATCGCGACGCCGACCAGCAGGAGCCGCCGACGGGTCCGGGCGGTACCGGCCGGGGGCAGCGCCCGCAGCGCGGCGAGCGGCGGGATCCGGGTGGCCCGGTACGCCGGTACCAGCGCGGACGCGGTGGTGGCCAGGACGCCGAGCAGCAGGGCGACGACGATCGGGGTACCGCTGAGGACCAGGGAACGGTCGGGCAGCGTGCCGCCGAGCGCGTGGCCGCCCCGGAACAGCAGGCCGGCGACCCCGAGACCCAGGCCGGTACCCAGGGCGGCGCCGAGCAGGCCGACCACCGCCGCCTCGGCGACCACCGAACCGAAGACCTGCCGGCGGGACGCCCCCACGCAGCGCAGCAGCGCCATCTCCCGGACCCGCTGCGCGACCAGGATGTTGAACGTGTTGTAGATGACGAACACGGCGACGACGCAGGCGATCAGGGCGAACACCAGCAGTACCGTCTGGAATGCGCCGAGCTGGTGCACCGCCTGGTCGGCGACCTCGAACCGGTACCGGGCGCCGGTACTCACCCTGGCCCCGGCCGGCAGTGCCGCGTCGATCCGGTGGGCGAGCGTGGCCTGCGCGATGCCCGTGTCGGCGACCGCGACGACCTGCTGGTATCCGGTGTCGCCGGTCAGCCTCGCCAGTGCGGCGTGGGTGAGCACGACGACGGACCGGTCCGAGTACTCCTGCGAGGTGCCGAAGCCCACCGTGCCGGTGAGCGTCAGCCGGTGTCTGACCTGGTCGGAGTCCAGCACGGTGATGGTGTCGCCGACGGAGTACCCGGTCCGGGTGGCGGTGTCGGCGTTCAGCGCGGCCTCGTCGTCGGCCCGCGGGATCCGGCCGGCACGCAGATCGAACGGCCGCAGCCGCGCCGTGGCGCCGGCGGACAGCGCGACACCGGGCT
>JBAUUM010000781.1:0-3429 GCA_049582705.1 Actinocatenispora sp. | reverse complement strand
CCGGCGGACACCGGTCAGGCCGGGCTTCCGTACACGCTGACCTCGGTCAGATGGAAGGTGGCGTTCGCCGTGTTGCTGAGCCCGACGACCCGCACGTACCGGGCCCGCGCGTCGGTGTGGAACGTCTCGCCCGCGTCGGTCACCGGGCTGGTGTCGAACCGACCGCCGAGCGTGTACCAGTGCTCGCCGTCGAGGCTGCCCAGCAGTCGCCAGGTGTAGTAGCGGGTGCCGTCCACGTAGTTGCGGACGTTCACGCTCGACACCGTGGTCTCGGCACCGAGGTCGACCTGCCACCAGGTGCCGTCGCCGGCCAGCGGCCCGCCCCAGTACGGCGAGTTGGCCCGGTTACCGTCGTCGGCCGCCGCGGCCGGGTGACCCGCCTCGGCGTTGAGCGCGGTGACCGGCTGGTTCAGGCTGCGCAGGGTGTCCGACGACGCGTCCCGCTCGGTGTACGGCGCCACGTCGAAGCCGTGGAAGGTGGCCAGGCCGGCCCGCCCGTCGTGCGCGTTGACGGCGCTGAAGACCATCCCGACGTCCTCGGCGGCGTCCGTACCGGGCAACGCGGCGTCGCCGACCAGCGTCCAGTTCCGTCCGTCGCTGGAGCAGCCGCCGGTGACGTGGTCGCCGGTACGACCGAGCCGCACCACCACCTCGGCACCGAACCCGTCGGCCCGGGTGTAGCGGTCGAACGTGCCGTCCCCGTCGGAGTCCCAGCTGAACATGCAGCCGTGCGCCGGCGTCACCGCGATGCTGACCGAGCCGGCACCGCCGGGCGCGGACAGGTCGGCGCTCGCGATCAGGCCGGCCCGCGCGTACCCGGAGGCGGCGTCCTCACGCCGCACCGTGGTCGTCACCGACCGGTCCGCGCCCAGTACGTCCGGCCGGTACAGCGCTCCGTACTCGGCGGTGTCCTTCCACAGGTCCGCGCCGCCGCCCGCGATGCCGTACCCGTCACCGGACACGGCGAACGACGCGTCCGAGTTCGTGTACGTGCGGAAGCCGCCCGGATCGCCGCCGGTGACCAGCATCGTGGTCCGCGCCGACGCCAGATCCGTGCTGTGGCCGGAACTCCAGCGCGCCGCGGCGGACAGTTCCGGCACTGTGCCGGGTTCGGCCCCGGCGGGTGCGGTGACCGTCCAGGTCGCGGTGAAGGTACCGGCGGCGGGCACCGTGCGGGCGCTGGTCGGGGTGCTGGCCCGGACCCGGTACCCGTCCGGCGCGGACAGCGACAGCGACAGCCGGTCGGTGGCCCGCAGCAGGTTGTGGTTGGTGAACGTTGCGGTCAGTTCGGTACTGCCGCCCGGCTCCACTCCCCTGCGGACGGTGTCGAGGCTCAGCCCACCGGCGGGAATCAGGGCCACCCGGCTCGCGGCCTGGTAGGCGCTGCCGTGTGCCGTGGCCGGGTACCGGGTGTCGGCCCGCGCCCAGTGGTCCGCGACCGCCGCCCAGTCGATGTCCGCGGGCGGTCGGCCCGTCTTCAACGCCGTGGTCAGGCTGTCGAAGTAGCGCTGCCACCGGCCGCCGTAGTAGTCGCCGACCAGGCCGTTGAACTCGCGCCGGGCGTAGTCCTGCAGGGTCGTGCCGTCCGCCCACAGGCTGACCAGGGCGCGTACGTCGTAGCGCAGCGCCCGCCGCTCGTCGCGGCCGGCCGCCTGCCGTTCCGCCTCGGCCTGCCACGCACCGAACAGCAGGTTGTCGTCGGTGCCCAGCAGCGTGTCCATCAGCCGCAGTCCACTCATCCACTGCCCGGTCAGCCGCTGGAAGGTGGCCAGGTCCTTGTCGTGGTACGCCGCCGAGATCGCCGGCAGCGCGGTGCGGCTGTGGTTGGCCAGTACCTGCCGGGCCACGTCGACCAGGTCGTAGCGGTACGCGGTGCTGCCGCGCAGCCGTGGGTCGACGGCGAGCAGGTCACCGAGGGCGGCGTCGAACGTGCCGATGTCGTACGGCAGCGCACTGCTCGTCGTGGTCAGGCTCGGCTGGTTGTCGTACAGCGCGGTGGGATGCTTGGTATCCACAGTGGGCGGCCAGTCGTACACGGTGCCGGCCAGCACCCGCCAGGCCGCCAGCGCGTGCGGGTCCGCCGCGCCGTACCGGGCGGTGGCGTAGTCGTCGAACCAGCGGCCCATGTCCACGGGCCCGTCCTGCCAGGGCAGTTCGGTGAAGAACTCCACCGCGGCCGGGTTGTTGTCGATCGCCTCCGGCATCAGGGCGATGCCGTTCAGCGCGGTGTCGGTCTTCGCGCGCCAGGCGTGGAACTTGCGGTTCCAGTCGGTCAGGCTGGCGCCGAGGTTCTGGTGGCCGCCGAAGTTCCAGATCGTGCCGAACGCGTACGGGGTGCCGAAGAAGTCGGCGTCCCGGTCGGTGATCGACGGCGACTCGGAGATGCCGTCGAGGACGAGCATCTTGCTGCGGTCGACGGCGTGCAGGGTCTCGGGCAGCGGGTTGTGCTGCCAGCCGAGGATCGCCCAGATCGCGTCCGGGTGTGCGTCGTTCAGCGCCTTCTGCACAGCCCGTGAGGCCGCCGGCACGTCCACGTCGCCGGCCTTGCCGCCCTCGTGCAGCAGGTCCATCTTGTACATCGTGGAGTCGCCGAACAGCTGCGACTGCACGCGGTAGAACTCGGCCGCCACCTGGGCGAAGGCCGGGTTGGTCGGGTCCAGCCAGTCGGGCCGGGGCAGCCCGTCCCAGGTGCCCTGCGGCACGGTGCTCGCGCCCGGGTTGCGGTCGGCGAAGTTCGGCGGCACGGTGCCGTAGTAGCCGGGCAGCACCGGCGTCATGCCCAGCGAGCGGAGCCGGTCGGCGATGCGCCGGCCCAGCGCCGCGTGCTGGTCGATGAGCTGCTGGGAGACGGGTGAGGCGACGCAGCAGATGTTCTGCAGCAGCCACCACGACTGGTGCCCGGGCTGCGGGATCCAGCCGCGCATCTCCGCCGCCGAGTAGCCGAAACGCTGGAAGGTCCGCTCGTACACGGCCTCCTGCCCCTCGTACAGCAGCACCTCGTTGATGCCGCGCAGGGCCAGTACGTCGATCCGGTGCTGCCACGCCGACCAGCTCAGGTACGGCCCTGCGTAGCCCTCGTTGGTGTCGTTGAGGGCGAACCGGTGCGCGACGGACGAGGTGTGCGCGATCGGCGCGGCCGGCAGCGGCAGCCGGGCGGGCAGGTGCAGCTGCTCGCCCTCCAACGCGATGTTGGCGTGCGCCACGTACTTGAGGTACCAGCCGAAGCCGGTCAGCAGTACCGCCGGGCTGGTGCCGGTGACGACGAGGCGGTGCCGTTCGGCGGCGATGCTGAAGTGGTCCTGGCCGGTACCGGGGTCGACGGCGCGCAGGGTGACCTGCTCCGCGCGACCGCCGATCAGCCGGTGCAACGCCTGGGCGGCGGGGCCGGTGTCGAACGCGCCGCCGCGTTCGGCGGGCGCGGCCAGCGCC
>JBAUUM010000780.1:0-1690 GCA_049582705.1 Actinocatenispora sp. | reverse complement strand
GCCTCCGCCGCCCGCACCGGTGGCGCCGCCCGCGCCGCCGGCTCCGGCACCGGTCCCGGCTCCGACCAACGGGCATCCGGTACTGGCGAAGCCGCCGGTGCGCAAGCTGGCCCGGGACCTGGGTGTGGACCTGACGACGCTGGCTCCGTCCGGCCCGAACGGGTCGATCAGCCGGGACGACGTGATGGCCGCGCACGCGGCCGGGACGCAGGCGCCCGCGCCGGTCTCCGGTGCGCCGGTGGTCAGCCGTCCGGCGTTCGGTCCGGACCGCGAGCAGCGCATCCCGGTCAAGGGTGTCCGGAAGCTGACCGCCGAGAACATGGTGGCCAGCGCGTTCACCGCGCCGCACGTCACGGAGTTCCTCACCGTGGACGCGACCCGCACGATGGAGGCCGTCGAGCGGCTGAAGTCGATGCGGGACTGGCGCGACGTACGGGTCTCGCCGCTGCTGCTGGTGGCGAAGGCCGTCATGCTCGGCATCCGCCGTCATCCGATGATCAACTCCAGTTGGGACGCCGACCGGGGCGAGATCGTCGTGAAGGAGTACGTCAACCTGGGCATCGCGGCGGCCACGGGCCGCGGCCTGATCGTGCCGAACATCGCCGACGCGGGTCGGCTGTCCATGCGCGAGCTGGCGGACGCGATGACGGACCTGGTGGAGACCGCGAAGGCGGGGCGCACCTCGCCGGCGGCGATGCAGGGCGGCACGTTCACCATCACCAACGTCGGCGTGTTCGGGGTGGACACCGGCACCCCGATCCTGCCGCCCGGTGAGGCCGCCATCCTGGCCTTCGGTGCGATCCGGCAGCAGCCGTGGGTGCACGAGGGCGCGGTCGTACCGCGCTGGGTGACCACCCTGGGCCTGTCGTTCGACCACCGGATCGTCGACGGTGAACTCGGCTCCAGGTTCCTGGCCGATATCGGCCAGTTCCTGACCGATCCGGAGGCGTCGCTGCTCGCCTGGGACTGACGCTCCACAGATCGCCGTGAAACGGCCGTGACCCCGGAAGGGTCACGGCCGTTTCTGTCGTTCCGGCCGGGTCCGGCGGCCTTCGAAAGGCGCTGTCCGTACTTCGTTGGGGGGCGCTGTGGCCGTGGTCACCAAGGTTTTGACGATGATTCTCCGAAGAATCAACTGCCTGTGCGTCAGCTCACCGACGATTGTGTGGCATCGAAACGGTCAGTTGAGCTCTAATAGAGGAGCAGGCGACGAGCACAGACACAACGAGCCACGGCCCGCCGCGACCGAGCACCGGGCGCGCACCGAGGCGAAGGCAGAGACGAGGCGTCAGAGATGAACTCCCTGTACCAGCGCTACCGCGACCGCCGCGACGCGCACCGCCGGACCCGCGCCATCGAGCGGGCCCTGGAGCGGTGCCCGTCCCGCGCGATGCGTGACGAGCTGCTCACCATCTCCAACCGCTACCAGTAGGCCGCAGCCCCCGTTCGGCAGGTCCGCGCCGAACGGCCGCGCCGGGTACCGTGGTGCTGCCGCGCCCGTCCGGAGCGCGGTCCAGGGCGCCGGGTCGACCTGGCCCGAGCGCTGTGGAGGAGGCGGGATGAGCTCCGACGGCGCGCCACCGCCGGGCCGGAACCACGACCCGGCCGCGGACGAGCCGCCGCCGAGCCACCCGCCCGAGGCCGACTACCGGTCACCCGACGCACCCCAACCCCCTGGCGCCGGGCGACC
>JBAUUM010000779.1:0-2605 GCA_049582705.1 Actinocatenispora sp. | reverse complement strand
CCCTGGGCCAGCCGCACCGCCGCCACCGGCACGCTCACCGCGGCGAACCCGGACCCGCCGCCGGCATCGACCGCGGCACTGCGGGCGGCGGACAGCGGTTCGTCCGGGCGTGGGAACGGCAGCCGGTCGATGACGACGAGCTGACACGAGTCGCCGGGCACGTCCACGCCCTGCCAGAGCGACATCACCCCGAACAGGCAGCTGGTCCGCTCGGCCCGGAACTTGCGGACCAGGATCGGCAGCGCCTCGTCGCCCTGCAGGTAGATCGTCAGATCGGTGCGCTCGCGGACGATCTGGGCGGCGCGTTCGGCCGCGCGGCGGGACGAGAAGAGCCCGAGGGTGCGCCCACTGAGCGCACCGACCAGCCGGACCAGTTCCTCGCCGGCCGGGTCGGACAGCCCGGACTGGGTCGGCCGGGGCAGTCGTGCCGCCACATAGAGGATGCCCTGCTTCGGATAGTCGAAGGGCGAACCGACGTCCAGCGCCCGCCAGGTGGGCGCGGACTCCTCGCACTCGGACTCCGTGCCCAGGAACGGCTGGGTGGCGCGGGTCGGCCGGTTGGCCCGGGACTTCGCCGGCTCCTCGGAAGACTCGGGCGGCTCCTCCAGGCGTTGGTCACCGGTGGCCGGGGTGCGACCGTAGCGCGCGGGCAGGCCGAGGCCGGCGGCCACCGTGTCGAACCGCCCGCCCAGGGCCAGCGTCGCCGAGGTGGCCACGACGGTGCGCTCGGCGAACAGCAGGCTGCCGAGCAGGCCGGCCACCGACAACGGGGCGACGTGCAGGCCGGCGCCGGTCCGCTCGTCCCGTTCGATCCAGATCACGTCACGGTCCGAGCAGTCGAGCAGCCGCTCGGCCACCTCCGCCAGGGTGAGCACGATCGACTTGGCCTGCTGCTTGCGAACCGGGTCGGGATCGTCGGCCTTCACGTCCGCGATCGCGGACACCGCGGCACGGCCCGCGGCCTGCACCAGGCTGACCGCGTCGCGGACCTCGGCCGGCAGTTGGACCAGTCGGCCCGGTCCGGCCCGCTCGGCCTCGGCGAGCGCGCCGGCCAGCGCGTCCGCCGACTCGGTCAGCCTGTCGGTGACCTGACCGTCCACATAGGACCGAACCCGTCGGGTCGCCCGGTCCAGCGCGTCGGGGGAGAGCTCGGCCCGGGCCGCCGACGTGACCCGCTCGGCCAGCTCGTGCGCCTCGTCGATGATCAGCACCTCGTGCGGCGGCAGGATGTGCCGGCCGGCCAGCATGTCGACCGCGAGCAGGCTGTGGTTGGTCACCACGATGTCCGCGGAGCGGGCCCGCACCCGCGACGCCTCGGCGAAGCAGTCGTCGCCGAACGGGCAGCGCTGCACCCCGACGCACTCCCGCGCGGGCATCGAGACGGTGCGCCACACGGTCTCGTCGACGCCCGGATCGAGTTCGTCGCGGTCGCCGGTCTCGCTCTCCAACGCCCAGTCGCGGACCCGGAGCACCTGCTTGCCGATCCG
Organism: Actinocatenispora sp.; assembly: GCA_049582705.1. GTDB lineage: Bacteria > Actinomycetota > Actinomycetes > Mycobacteriales > Micromonosporaceae > Actinocatenispora. Next base: position 1,118 of record JBAUUM010000779.1, on the reverse strand, counting down.
GCCCGCCTGACCGAGCCACTGACTGCCGCCGCCCTCCGGGTCGCCGAAGAGGTCGGGCTCCGCTCCGGCGCCGCCCGCTTCGGCGTTGCTCGCCTCCAGCCGCGCCAGGCAGACGTAGTGGTGCCGGCCCTTGAGCACCGCGAAGGTGGGCCGCCGGCCCAGCAGCGGCTCGACCGCGTCGGCCAGCCGGGGCAGGTCGGCCTCGACCAGCTGCGACTGCAACGCCAGGGTCGCCGTGGACACCACCACGGGGCCGTCGTGCAGCAGGGCGGCGACGAGGTACGCCAGCGACTTGCCAGTGCCCGTGCCGGCCTGGACGAGCAGATGCTCCCCGGTGCGGATGGCCTCGGCGGTGGCCTCCGTCATCGCGAGCTGACCCGGCCGGGTGGCACCGCCCGGCACCGCGCCCACCGCTGCGGCGAGCAGGTCGGTCGCACTGGGCTTCCGGGTGGTCGTCGCGGGAGGGCTCACCCCCCAGACGCTACCGTGCCGCGCCGACGCCACCGTCGGCTGTCCACAGCGCTCCGGGTTGTCCACAGGCGCCCGGCGCACTCCGGCTCCGGGTCGTCGGAGCGGCCTAGATTGGTCACATGAGCGAGGTTGTCAAGGTCCAGTACCGGAAGTACGACGGGAGCCTGCACTGGCACTTCCCGGCGATGCGCCTCGGCACCGACGAGTACGGCACCTGGCTGGGTTGCCCACCGGGAGTGCAGCTGCGTCGGGGCGACGAGCCGCCGATCACCTGGGCCGAGGCGCAGACCCTGCTCGTGCCGACCGACTCGTGGTGGACGGCCAACTTCAACGACGAGCCGAACCGCACGGAGATCTACAGCGACATGACCACCGTGCCGGTCTGGGACGGCGACGTGCTGACCGCGGTCGACCTCGACCTCGACGTGGTACGGCGGCGCGACGGCACGGTGGAGATCCTCGACGAGGACGAGTTCGCCGAGCACCAGGTGCGTTACGGCTACCCGGCCGAGGTGATCGCCGCGGCGAAGGCCGCCGCCGACAGCGTGTACGAGGCGGTCCGCGCCAACGCGGAACCGTTCGCGGAGGTCTACCGCGCATGGCTGGCCAGAGTGCCGCGCTGAGCCCGGCCGGCTCCCCGCCCCGGG
>JBAUUM010000778.1:0-2000 GCA_049582705.1 Actinocatenispora sp. | reverse complement strand
GCGCCGCACAGCCGAGCGGGAGCCCGTCGCCGGGCGCCAGCTCCTCGCCCCCCGCCGGCACCGGCCCGACCACGCTGGCCACCTGGGCCGCGTCGCTGCAGCGGCTCGGCATCTCGTCGGTCGCGCTGCAGGCCTACGGGTACGCCGAGCTGACCACCACCCAGGTCACGCCGACCTGCCACCTGACCTGGACCACACTCGCCGGCATCGGCAAGATCGAGTCGAACCACGGCACGCACGGCACCTCGCAGCTCGCCCCCGACGGCGTGGCCGAGCCGCCCATCTACGGGCCGGCGCTGGACGGCAGCAACGACAACAAGCTGATCGCGGACAGCGACGGCGGCAAGCTCGACGACGACACCACGTACGACCGGGCCGTCGGGCCGATGCAGTTCCTGCCCGGCACCTGGGCCCGGTGGGGCACCGACGCGGACGGCAACGGCGACGCCGACCCGCAGGACATCAACGACGCGGCGCTGTCCGCGGCCCGGTACCTGTGCGCCAACGGGCACGACCTCGGCACCGGCGCGGGCTGGTGGCAGGCCATCCACTCGTACAACAACCTGGACAAGTACGCCTCGGACGTGTTCGCCGCGGCCGACGCGTACGGGGTCGCCAGCCGGGGCTGACCCGGAAGGTCGATTCCGGATACTGGCGTAATCAGACAAGATGGCTGTGCTTTCATCAGGTTTTAACTACTATGTCCAGATGACAACGCCAGCTCAGTGCGAAAGTGCCGTGATCAGCTCTCGCCTTTACCGGCCGTGATCGGGTAGGCAGGAGAGGTGCGGATTCGAGAGTGGGATCCGGCGCAGGCGCCGGACCGGGAGATCGACGCATGGCGGCAGATGCTCAACGCCGTCCATCGCGTCGACCTGAGCGACGAGCCGCAATGGCAGTCCGACCGACTACGTGACTACCTGTCCGTGACGATGCCCGGCGAGCAGCGCACCGCCTGGATCGCCGAGGAGGACGGGGCGCTCGTCGGATACGCCGGGGAGTTCCTGCTCGGCTACGACCTCAGCGGCACCGCCGTCATCGAGCTGTTCGTCAACCCCGCGCACCGGCGGCGCGGCACCGGCAGCGTGCTGCTCGCCACCGCCGCGCAGCACGCCGCCGCGCACGGCCGTCAGCTGGTCAGTACCGAGGTCGTGGAGGGCACGGCCGCCGTCGACTTCTACGCCTCACACGGCTTCACCTGCACGGTCGTCGAGGACAGCAGCCTGCTCGACCTGCGCGCGATGGACTGGCACCGGGTCGCCGAGTTCGCCGGCCGGACCGGTGCCGGCTACCAGATCGACAACTTCCCGGACGGGCCACCCGACGAGATGCTCAGCTCGTACGCGGACGCGAAGCTGGTCACCCGGCACACGCCGGTGGCCGACGTGGAATGGCACGCCGGCTTCGAGGCCGACCGGCTCCGCGACAGCCTGCGCACCCTGCGGGCCCGCGGCTTCCGGCCGTACGTCACGATCGCGGTGCACACCGCCAGCGGCGAGGTCGCCGGCCTCACCGAACTCGTCATCCCGGCGCACCGGCCGCAACGGGCCGACCAGTACGACACGATCGTCGTGCCGGCGCACCGCGGCTACGGGCTGGGCCTGGCCATGAAGGCCCGGATGCTCGCCGACCTGCGCACCGCGGAACCGCAGGTGCAGACCGTGCAGACCTGGCAGGCCGTGGAGAACGAACCGATGCTGCGGGTCAACGCCGACCTCGGCTTCCAGCACGCGCACCGGTGGTGCGAGTACGAGGCGGCCGTGGCCACCGTGGCCGCCAGCCGCCGTACCGCCTGACTCAGCGACGCAACCGGCGCACCCGCAACGCCAGCAGCGCCGCGACCAGGAACAGGGCCAGGCTGCCGATCATCCAGCGGCGCTGCGCGACGGACAGCCCGGGTGGGAGCGCCGCCAGCTCGGTGTGCCGTGGCGTGGCGTACGCGACCTGCGGTGACGCCGACGGCGGGGTCGGCCGCGCCACCGCCGACGCCCGGGGAGAAC
>JBAUUM010000777.1:0-13236 GCA_049582705.1 Actinocatenispora sp. | reverse complement strand
CCATTTGGTGCAGGATGCACGTATTAGATCGGTGTGCCGATCAGCCCTCTCACCTGGTCATACGTGGACGACAGACCGGCCAGTACGTTCTCGGCCGCCGTTTCGATCTTCCCCCGGTCGCCGTTCTGGCCGACCGTTGTCCTCGCGACTGACGGCCGGGTGGCGGTGGGACAGGACGGAATCCTGCCACGGGGCGGAGGACGGACGGACCCGGCACCCTACCCGCCGACAGGAACCGGTCGCCACATCCGTGCCCGTCGTCAGCGCGGGCACCGCTCTGGACCAGTGGAGGTCACACATGCCCGGCCCTCGCGTACGACGGTCACGCCGAGCCCGGTGGCTCGGCATCATCCCGGTCGGCCTGGTGCTGATCGCCGCGGCCGCCTTCGTGTACATCGCGAAGACCCCGGACTCGCTGTTCGACCCGAAGCTGACCCCTATCTCGATCGGCCAGGCCGTCACCATGTACCGGCAGCACCCTGGGCGCCTGCACCCCGACATCACGCTGCCGAAGTCCCGGAATCCGCCGAGGGCCGGTTCGCCGGGGCGCGCCCGTTCGGCGGTGCCCTCCCGCCCGACCGAGCCGCCGGAGCCGATGCACAGTGCCGAGGCCAAGGACGACGTGGCGCGGGCGGTGGTGCCGCCGGTGCCGGTATGGGCCGGCGAGGCCGTCGACCTCGTCACCGATCTGCCTCCCGCGGCCGAACTCGTCGCCGCTTTGGCCGAACAGGCCGAGAACGCGTTGGCCTGGGCCGGAGTTCTGACGATCGCGGGCCGGCCGTACGCCGCGCCGGATCAGTGCGTGGGCGCGGCCCTCCAGTAGCCGCAGAAGATGATCTGGCTCTTGGGTATCCCAGCGTGGACCCAGTGGCGGCGTAGCGAGACGGGCAGGCTGGATTCGCCCACCACCCAGGCGAAGCAGGGGGTGTCCGGCACGGGCAGCTTCTCCCCGGCAGCGCGTGCGAGCTGCCCGGGCTTCGCGTCGGGGTCGTTGCGCGGCAGCCAGGCCAGCACCACGCCCGGCGGAGCGCTCAGTTCCTGCCGGTCGGCGTCAGTGGGTACCTCGACGGCCGCGTGGCCGGTGATGTCGGCGGGCAGTGAGGCGAGGATGCCGGCCAGGCCGGTAGGCCCGTTTCGTCGGCGACGAGCAGGACCCGGCGTATGGACGGCGGCGGATTGAATCTGATGCCCTCGTTGAAGATCGCGACCGTGTCGCCGGCTCGGCAGGTCGTTGCCCAGGTGGTGGCGGGCCCGGCCGTGCCGTCGTCCGGTGAACCGTGCAGTACGAAGTCGACGTCGAGCTCTGGACCTTCCGGGCCGTCGGGCCGGTAGTCGCGTACCGAGTAGTTGCGAAGGATCGGCCGGGTCGCCTTCGGTATTGTCATGTACTTCGCGTAGGACATGGCGGTCAGTGTCCGTGGCATGCGGGCCAACGACTCGTCGCCGGCGGTGGGGATGAACAGCCGGAACCACTGGTCGAAGCCCATGTGGTGGAACCGTTCGATGTCGCCGTGCCCGAGTGTGACTCGCTGGAAGTGCGGCGAGACCTGCTCGTGGCGCAGTACGCGGAGGGTCAGCAGTTCGGTCGTGGCGGGTCTGACCCTGGTCGATCTCAGGTTGGTTCGCACCATGATCGGCTCGTGACCCTTCCGGACGGAGAAGCGGGAGGTAGCTAGTTAGGCTAGGCTAACTTAGCGAATCCGCTGTGAAGAGGAAGCCCGTCGCAGTGCGCCTTCTGAATGCCGACCATGAATCGATCTGGCCAGTCGGTCAAAATCTGCATGTAGGTGGCCGTGATGTGCGTGCCGTCGCGGTAGATCAGCACGTTTGCCAGTACCGCCGGGCAGGTGCGTGGGGGCACATCGTCGGGGCCGAGTCGACGAGTTGTACGCCCTCCACTTGGTTCACCGCGGCCGGAAGAGCAGGCCCTGTGATCAGGAAGTCGGAGATGACGAAGAAGACGTCGACCCCGAAGTAGCCACCGGTAAGCGGGGCGACGTCGTGATAAAGGAGGACCGCGCCGATCGCGACGGCGCGTAGGCCCTCGACGTCTCCCCGAAAATAATCGGTCTGCCGGCGCCTCAGCTGGCGGCCGTGTCGAGGCGGCGGGTGCTGGGCGATGAGCTCGGCTCCCATGGTCCGCGGGCCGGTTAGCCACCCCTCGCGACGATAACTCCTCATGCTGCGGCTCGTGAAACAGTCTCTGTGCTGCAGCCGCTGCGTCCGTGTGCTGACACGTCACCGCCCGGACCGGCTCGGGCCGGGTGCCCCCCATCGCCCGGCCGGCCGGCCGGGCGGCCACGGTGGCCCGCGGAGGCGCAATCCCGCCAGCAGCGCCTCCAACGAGAGCCACCCTCTCATCATCCGTTATATTTGCCCCCTTGCGCAAGTAACGGATTGACGTCCCCAGCTCGATCCCACGAGCGCGATCCCCATGGTGAAAGGCAGCACAATGAGTCAGCAGACGACCGGCGCGGTTCAACGCTGGGTACGGGCGGCCCGCTACGGCCTCGCCCGCTGGACGCACCGATCACGCACCCGCGCCGCGGCCGAGGAGGCTCAGCTGCACCCAGATCCGCAGCTGAGCGAGATGGACCGGATGGACGGAGAGGAGGACGGGCGGCCGACGGCGTGACCGGTTGAACACGTGCGCCTCACGGGTCCGTCGGCGGAGGGCATGGTGATCCTCGCGGATCGCCCAGTACGGAGCCACCGACGAAATGGATGACTCAACGTTCGTCTCGCGGTCCTCACAGTGACGGTTGGTGCGAACGTTTGTCGGTCCTGGTCCGGTTGTCCTGACCCGGGTGTCCCACGATGTGTTCGAAGACCTGCTCCACCAGCAGCAGAATGTGCGGATCGTCGGCCGTGTACACCTGGTGCCGGCCGCGGCGATGGGCCGAGACGAGGCCGACCATGCGCAATTTGGCGAGATGCTGACTGACCGCGGCGATGTTCGCGTCCACCGCCGCAGCGAGCGACCCCACGTCGTAGTCGCCGTGACATAGCATCCACATCAGGTGCAGGCGGGTCGGCACGGACAGCATGTCGAAGACCGCGGCGGCCGCCTCCAGCTGCGACCGGCTCGGCGTATCCGCCGGCTCGGGGGCACCGCCGCGAGCCATCGTCACTCCTCACCGTTGAGCACCGGGCAGCGTACGCACGGCGCGCGACCCGGCCGCGGAGCCGACACGGCCCCAGCGCCACGATCTCCCGATAGTAGTCTGTTCCTGCTGCCTGTCAGGCTGCCCTGTTCGCCCTCAAGACGGCGGTGTCCTCGACACCAGCGTCGGAGATGATGCCCGTGACCTCGCCGACGCAACTGTGGGGCACCCGGCGTCCGATCGATGCAGACACGGACCTCGGAGTGCTGGACAGTGCGGGGCGGGCCGCTGTCGCCGAGCTGCTCATGCTCTCGGCCGCATCGTGTGGCACAGTACTCGCCAGGTTGCGGACCTCACGTGACGGTCTGACCGAAACCGAGGCTGCCGTCCGACTGAACCGGTGCGGAGTCAACCAGGTACGCGGCCAGCTGCCCTCCGCCCGCGGGAGGTTGCTCGCCGGACTGCGCAGCCCGTTCGTCGGCCTGCTCACCGTGCTCGACGGCCTAGTCCTCACCACGCGGGACTGGCAGGGCGCCGGACTGCTGCTCACCATGCTGCTGCTCAGCGTGGGCCTGCGGTGGCGGCAGCACGGCCGGTTCGATCACCTGGCCATGGCCATGCGGAGCCTCGGTACGAACCGGACCGCGGTGCTCCGGCGCACCACGGCGGTGCCGGCAGAATCCACCCCACGCCGCCGGAATCCGCGGCTGCTGGTGCCCGGCGACGTGATCCACCTGACGGCCGGGGACGTCGTTCCCGCGGACTGTCGACTGCTCGACGAGCACGGGCTGGTGATCAACGAGGCGATCCTCACCGGCGAGTCGGTGCCGGTACGCAAGAGCACCAGCACGCGTAACCCGCAGCGTGCCGGCATCGCCGCCGTACTCAAGGCGTCGACACTCTGCTTCAGCGGCAGCCGGGTGATGGCCGGAACCGCCTGGGCGGTGGTCGCCGCGACCGGGCCAGACACCGTTCTCGGTGTGATCGTTCGACAAGCCACCCGCCCACGGCGGGCGACCCACGCCGACCTCGGTCTCCGGCGTGTGAGCTGGCTGCTGATCCAGCTCCTTGCCCTGTGCGTACCGGCAGTCTTTCTACTCACCGCCCTGCGACACGGAGTCGACGACCTCGGCGACGCGGCTCTGTTCGTCGCCGCCATGGCCGTGGGCCTGGTGCCCGAGATGCTGCCCGTGGTGCTGGCCACCGCCCAAGGGCGAGGGCTCACAGAGCTGGCGGCGCGGGGAGTCCTGGTCACCCGCCCCGGCGCCTTGCAGGACCTCGCCGCGCTCGACGTACTCTGCACGGACAAGACCGGCACGCTGACCGTGGGCCAGCCCGTCCTCGCCAAGTGGCTCGGCCCGGACGGCGAACACGAACCGGACGTGCTGGAGCACGCCGTACTCGCCGCGACCTTTGCCGACCTCGCGGCGGGCCCGTTGGACACCGCCATCCTGGACCGCGCGACATCCCTGGACATCGAACTCGCCGAAGCGCGCTACGAAAGGATCGGCCGCCCCACCGACACCGTCGGCGGCTGCGTCGTGCTCACCCTCCGGGATACCGGGAACCGGACGCTCACCCTGGTCAAGGGCCCGTTCTGCCAGGTGCTAAAGGACTGCACGCACATCCGGTCGGAGGGCCGGGACATACCCGCTGACGAGGCCCACCAGGACCGGCTGGATGGCCTGTGCCGACGGCTGCGGCGTACTGGCCACCGCGTGCAGGCCATCGCGTTCCGACCCGGAACCGAGACGGCTCCGAATAGCACGCTGGTGCTGCTCGGCATCCTGGCGTTCCTCGACCCGCCCAGACCCGGCGCCAGCGCGGCGCTGGCGGCGCTCCAACGGCGCAACGTCCGTACCGTTATGGTGACCGGTGACTCGGTCGACGCGGCCACTGGGCTCTGCGCCGAACTCGGCATACCGGCGGATACACCTGTCACCGGTACGGCCCTCGACCATCTCGACGACCGGGCACTGACCGCAACCACCGCCCGTACCGCCGTGTTCGCCGAAGTGGACCCCCTGCAGAAGGCCCGGATCGTCCGGGCGTTCCGCGCCGCCGGGCACACCGTCGGCTACCTGGCCGACGGCATTAACGACACGCCTGCCTTGCGCGCTGCCGACGTCGGCATCAGCCTGACCACCGCCACCGCGGTCGCCCGGCACGCCGCGGACGCGGTCCTGCTCGACGCCAACCTCGACGCGCTAGAAGTAGCGGTGGTGACCTCCCGCCACGCGATCCTCAACGCCACCAAATACCTCAAGGCCACCCTGACAGCCAACTTCAGCACCGTGCTGAGCATGCTGGCTGCTGCCATCGTCCTGCCGTTCCCGCCAATGCTCCCAACACAGATGCTGGCCCAGAACCTGATCTACGACCTGGCGGCGCTGACCCTGCCCGCCGACAGGGTCGACCCCGAACAGCTCGACCAACCCCACCGATGGAGCATCAGTGATCTGGTCCGGTTCATGTGCTGGTTCGCGCCACTGAGCACGCTGTTCGACCTCGTGACCTTCTGGGTCCTGCTGCACGTGTTCCATGCTGGACCTGGACATGAGGAACTCTTCGCAACAGGCTGGTTCCTCGAATGCCTACTCACCCAGGTACTCGGCCTGATCGTTATCAGAACCCGACGGCTGCCGCTGCTGCGGGGCCGCCCAGCCGCGCTGCTCACCGCGGCGACATTGATCGCCTGCGGGTTGATCCTGGCCATTCCGAGAACCGCGCTCGCCGAGACAGTCGGCCTCGCTGCTCCACCGACCTCCCTCTACCTGTTCCTCGCGCTCGTCACCCCCGCATATCTGGTGGCCCTGCAGTTGATGAAGATGATGTACAGCAGAGTCACCCATCGATGGCTGTAGCAATGGCGACCGTGGAACACCGAGCCCCTAGCTGTTGCGGTTCATGAGGTTGTCGACGGTCGGAGTGTGGGCCACCGGAGCGGGGACGGGGCTCCCGGCGGCAGGATGTGAAGCGCTGACTCACACATCCATGACCGCGGTGGTGTGCGGCCGATGGCAATTGAAATGGATGTTCCAGCGGGCCAGGGCGGCCGCGCGCTGCTGTTCTGAGGTTTCAGGTGTGGGCGTAGAGCAGTTCCTCGGCCAAGATGCGTTGGTAGCGTTCCTCTTTCCCGTTGTGGCGAGGCGTGAACAGCCGGATGCGCTGGTGGCGGCCGATGTCGCCAACGGATCGAGCGAACGCGGCCGAGCGGTAGCAGGGACCGTTGTCGGTGATCAGCCGGGTGATCCGGGTGATGCCGTGGGCGGCAAGGAACACACGGGCTCGGGCCAGGAAGCCCATGGCGGTGATGGCTTTCTCGTCCGGGAGTGCTTCGTGTAGGCCAGGCGGGAGTACCCGTCGACGGCGAAGTGCAGGTGGACGTAGCCGCCCGCGGCACCCGGCGGTTTTGGGGCGGCGGGCGGCCCGGTGCTCCTCGGATGCGCGGCCGTGTGCGTGCCAGCCGCCACCGTCGCGGATCCGGCCGACTTTCTTGATGTCGATGTGCACCATGTGACCGGGCCAGTGGGCCACGATCTGGCAAGGCGGTCTGCGGTGTTGTTGGCGCCGCTGGGGTCCAGATCACGGCGGTGGTTGATGCCAGCCGCACCAGCCACCGCCCGACGTGGACACGCTGACGGTGATGCCGTCTGCGGCTAGTTCGACCGCGATCAGCCGGGCCGACAGCTTCCAGGCCCGGCGCAGCTTGTCGATATGGTCCACGATCGTCTTGTCGAGCCGGCGCGGGCAGCGGCGCGGTACCGATCGTCGGTCGACCAGGCCGGTCTCGCCCTCAACGCGATACCGGTGGACCCATGTGGACAGGCGTTGCCGGGACGCCCCGGCCCCCGCAGCCACATGCGCGATCGGACGAGTGGCGCAGCGGTCGATCAGCGCTGCCTGCCGGCCGGTGTCAACGGGGCATTACGGTGGCCAAGACGGGTCTCCTCCGCGGGGGAACCAACCACCCGCCGCTCGACTCCACGCAGGCGTCACCAACCTCATGCCCTCATACATCTAGGTCACGGTGGGGCCGCTCAGGGCCGTCGCAACCAGCAACCTGCTGCGGGAACGCCTCCACCGCACTGGTCCGGCGAGCAGCTCGAGCTAGACGGCCAGGCCACGCCTTCGAGACACGCGCTGCCGCCCGAATCCACTTTCGGAGAGGCTCTCGCGAGCATTGTGCTGGTGGCATCTCAGCGTGGTGGCACGGCAGGTTCGAGGACGCCCGTGGCCCGGAATGTGGCTCGTCTCGACGGGTGCGGTCGGGGCGCTGCGATCGATGGAAGTTGATGTGTGTGCTGGTAGGCGGCGGCAATGGGGTGGTGATCCCTGCGCGAGGCTCCGCGTCATGGTGCGTTCGCGTTTCCGGCTACCTCGGAGGTGTACGTGGCACGTCCCCGTGCGTTCGCGGGCGTCATCCTGTTATGCGCTGCTGCGGCAGCTGCACTCGTCCTGCCCACCAGTTCTCTGCCGCCCGTACGCGACGCACCGACAACGGTGACCGTCACCGCGGACCGGACCGATCCAGGGGCGGAACAGGGCACCGACCTGGAGACCGAGACGTTCACCGGCGCCACGGCCGACCCACGCTTCCGCGCGTTCGGTTCGGCGTGCCTGACCGGCGCCGATTGCGGGGCACCGCCTGGGCCGGGTGAACACCCGTTGGCGGGCTGCAGCACCACTCAGGTGGGGCCGGTCCCGCCCGGCTCGGGCGCGCCGTTCGGCTACCTTCAGCTCACCGACGCGAGCAACGACCAGTCCGGTGCGGTGCTGTTCGATTCGCCGATCGCGGCCAGCGACGGACTCGACGTGACGTTCGAGCAGTGGCAGTACGGAAACACCTCCCAGGTACCGGCGGACGGCATCTCGTTCTTCCTGGCCGATGCCACTGGAAGCCTGGACGCACCGGGCGCGTTCGGCGGCAGCCTCGGGTACGCGCAGAAACTGCCCGACGACAATCCGGCGAACCCGTTCCTGCCCGGGGTCAACAACGGATACCTCGGGGTCGGCCTGGACGTGCTCGGCAACTACTTCGGTGACTGGGAACAGCGCGGCAACGGCTGCGAGCAGCGGTCCCCGGCCGGCACCGTGTTCCGCATCCCCGCCCCGGGACCGAACATGGTCACCGTCCGCGGACCGGGCGACGGCACCACCGGGTACTGCTGGCTGGACGCCACCACCTCGAACAAGACCACGACAGGGCCCTGGCCGTCCACGCTGCCCGGCCAACTGCAGGGCACCCTGACCTCCATCCCGCCCGGCACCAGCCCCGAGGACGCGCAGACCCTCCTGGAGCCGAGCAAACGCACCGTGCACATCCAGATCACCCCGGCGCCAGACCCGACAGTGACGGTGTCCATCGACTTCCAGGACGGCCAAGGCTCCCAGCAGGTGCTGTCATTCGACGCGCCGGAGCCCGTACCGGCCAACTACTCGTTCGGGTTCGCCGGGTCCACCGGCCTGTTCACCGACGTGCACCTGATCCGCAAGCTCACCATCTCGACCGTCCGGCCGCCGGCCTCGCTGAAGCTGGTCAAGAAGCTCGCCTGCCTGCACAAGAACACGATCGTCTACAAGTACAAGGTGACCAACACCGGAGAGGTCGCGGTCGACCCGGTCACGATCGCCGACGACAACGCCACCCAGTTGCACTGCACGAACCAGATCCTTGCTCCTGGCGACACCGTCGTCTGTACCGGCAGACACGTGATCACCCACCACGACCGCAAGGTCGGATACGTCATGAACGCCGCCACCGCCACCGGTGACCGTGCCGACGACGGAGAACCGGTCGTGTCCAACGAGGCGTGCCTGACTGTCGCCGTGAGATGCCACCACCATCACCACCCGTACGGCGGGCACGACGGCGAAGAGGGCTACGGACACTGCCGCCTGCAGATCTCACAACTGAACTGAGCCGCCACGGACGCCCGGCGCTCCGCGCGACATCCTCGCATCGGCGGAGCGCCGGGGCATACCAAACCACGACTCCTGCGCCGAATGTGGCGATTAGGGGCGCTCGCTGGACGCGATGTAGACCTTGCGCTTCCTCCTGCCACCGAACCGCACGAGCCCCGCCCGCCACGCCGGCAGATGGAACGCCTTCGACGTGTAGGCGGCGGCCCGCGCCTCTACGAGCCTGTCCCCCCGGCAGTCTCGGAGCGGCGGGCCGCCCAGATAGAGCGTATGGGGGCCAGCCCCTGTCTGCATCGGTACGACCGTCCTGACCTGGTAGGCCAATGGACTAGCCCGAACGAGCAAGAAGGAACACCGCTTGGGGGTCGTGATCTGGACATACGTCCGGGTAGCGCCCAGGCTGGGGTGGGATGCCGTCTGTGGGTGGGCACTCGCACAGCGGTATCCCGGTACAGGCCGGCCTGCCACGCCCGGGTGTGGTGGGCCGGTTCGCGGTCGGCCTACCTCGCGGCGGAGGCGAGCAGAGGCACGTCGTCCGCGCCGGCGTCCGGGCCGTCACAGCCGCGCCACACCATCACCGCCGCGCAGACGTCACATCGCCAGGTTCGGTGTTCCCCGCCGCGGGAGCCGGGACAGGTGCAGGTCCGCGCGGTGACCAGCCTGATCGCGGGCATCGGGGCGCCGCACCGCGTGCAGGTCGTCGGGCGCCACTCGGCCCAAGCCCGCGCGCCGTCTGGTCGCGTGGAACGCCGCAGCAACCCGTTGCCGCCCACACCGCCATCCGATCACACTCGCGGCGATCGGACCACTCTTGTGTGTGGCGAACTCCGATGGGCAGGGCCGGAATGTGAAGCCGGCCCCACCAACGCGGTGGGGCCGGCTTCCGGGACGGCAAGCCCCGCGTTGCGGTTTCGAACCCATCCCTGTGAGAGGACGCCACCGACCCTACGGACCTAGCGTCCCGGGCGGGGCACATCGGGCCAGAAGGGACCGGGATCGCAGTAGGGAGCCTGCCGGCCCTTCACCGTGGTGGCCACGCGCCCGGGTCGGCAGACCTCTCCCCATCCCGGCTGGGGCTGACCGCCGGACGGGAGCACTGACACCGCGCTCACCTCACGCTACGACGGCAGCGCCGGGACGTCAGGAGAAGGAGGAAGGGCCGCGCCTCTGCACGGTTGAACCCCTCAGACAACCGGTCGCGCGGCCCTTCCCTGTCGGGCGCCGGGGGCCGCATGTCGTCTGGCGAGACACAACAGCCATGCCCTGAATCCGGCGCCCACTGCTGGCAGTAACGACCGGGCCGGGCCGGGCGGTGTTGGCATATTTCCCTATTACGCAAATTTTCCCAAAAGACTCGATAACCGATCAGCTGATGCTTGGATATGCGGTGCGCAAACCTGCGCTCACAACACGTGAAGGGAACACTGATGTCTGCTATCAGCTTCGAGGAACTGACCCAGCTCGCCGGCGAGCTGCTGCCCGAGCGGGCGGTGCTGTCCACCATCACGCCGCTCGGTGCCCCGGAGCATGGCGGCCCCAACGTCGCGATCGTGGGCGGCGGCGACGACCATGCCCCGACCGTGTCCTCGGCGTGCCAGGCCGTCGCCAACGACGGTCTGGCGACCCTCGCCCCAACCTCCAGCCTGACCTGCACCCCGGCCGCCATCGCCGGCTAGCGCTGTCAACACGCCCCACCTGCCTACCCGGTGGGTGGGGCGCCACATGTGTGTCGAGGTCGGCCCGCGCCGCCGTGAGTCCGAAGCCCCAGTCGGACCTGGGTAACGCCATGTTCGGACGAAACGCGCCTCGCCCACCGTCGGGCGAGCGAGACGCGTCGGGGGGCGATCCATGCTGGGCCAGGTGGAGTTCCCAGGTCCACGAACGACGTGGCACTGCCAGCTCGACCTGGAAGAGAGGAGGGAAATTTGGCGTCCCTCAGGCCCTCGCGCTACGCCCCGCAGAGGTCTTGCCCGAGTTGGTCACACCATTGGTCGTGGACTTGTGCAAACAATGTTACTGCGGTGGCGCCGGCGCTTCACTTCCCGTCACTCCTCGCGGGGGAGAGTAAGGGCCGCGCCTCCGCTGAGTTCGTTCCCCCCAGACCGAACCCGGGCCGGCGCGACCCTTCCTCGGTAACGCTAGGCCCCGCGGTAGTACCCGCCAGCATCCATTCGGGCCAACTTGCCGGACCAAGGTCCCGTCCAATGAGAGCACTTCAGCGGGCCCCTGGAGTCCTGCCTGGCAGCCGGTCGGCGCGCGCCCGGCCCCTCTGGTACGGGGCCGTGTGCTGGGGTGACGCGGTGAAGCCGGCCCCGCGGGTGTGGTCGGGACCGGCTTCCGGATGGCAAACCCGTTGTCGCGATCCGTATACAGCCATCCTCTCTGAGGACGTCACCCACCGTACCGACGCTCAGGCCTCGGTGCAGCAAATCGCTCCGAGAGGATGCCAGCCGCTTCGTGCACGGCAGAGTGTCAGCAGCACGTCAACGCACAGAGAGACACGGGCGGCTCTGAAACAGACGAGCACCATCGGAGCACCAGGTACCAGAAGTTGGGAAGTTCCGTCCCACAAAAAGACCGCCGTGACTGCGTCTCGGCAGGTCACGACGGTCTGTGCTGGTACCCCCGGCGAGAGTCGAACTCGCGACCTTCTGGTTCGTAGCCAGACGCTCTGGTCCACTGAGCTACGGGGGCGTGACGGTGCCGTACCCGGGGCGCGATTCGAACGCGCACTGGACTGGTCCTGGGCCAGTTGCCTCTGCCGTTGGGCTACCCGGGCGCGCGACCCGTGGGTCGCCGGTGGTGCTGCCGTACCTGTTACCTGGGTGGTGCTTGCTTGTCGCGTGCTGGTGCTGGTGTCGGTGTCGGTGTTTGTGTCGCGGTGGTGGCTCCCGGCCGAGGATTCGAACCTCGATTGCCTGATCCAGAGTCAGGGGTCCTGCCGATTGGACGAACCGGGAATGGGCCGGCGGGAGGTAGCGTGCCCGCCGGACCCCTTCAGCGCCGTGCGAGGGCGGCCCAGCCCGGCGCCACCGGGGAGACCCGCAGCGGCATCCGCGCCTCGGCCGGCGTCCGATCGCCCTTGCGCTGGTTGCAGCCGCCACAGGCGGCCACAGTGTTGAGCCACGTGTTCCGCCCGCCCCGCGACCGGGGCAGGACATGGTCGATGGTGCTGGCCGTACCGCCGCAGTAGCCGCACCGGTGGTCGTCGCGGACCAGTACGCCGCGCCGCGACCACGACGGGCCCCGGCTGAACCGCCAGCGGGTCACCACGTACCGGACCAGCCGAACCACCCGGGGCAGCGGGTAGATGCCGAGCACCTGGTCCGGTACGGCCTCGTGGACGACCGCGACCTGCCGGCACAGCATCCTGATCGCGTGCCTTATCCCGACCCGGTGCAGCGGGCCCAGGTCGGCGTTGATGACGAGTACGCTGTCCACCGGGTCACCTCCCTGTCTTCTCGTCTCCCTGCTTCCTGTCGTCAGCCCTCGCTCGGTGAGTTCGGGCTTCGAGCGGCTGGCCGGGCTCGAACCGGCGACCTTCACCTTGGCACGGTGACGCGCTACCGACTGCGCTACAACCGCAATGGCCGTACCGGGATCCCTCCCATGACCGTCCGGACAGGACAGTCGTACGGCCGCGATGGCCGGGATCGCGGGAATGCCCACACCAATGAGGTGGACTTCGCTCGCATCGTCCCGGCCGGCCGACTCCCGGCGGAGCCGGCCGTGAACTGCCATCCACTGTGGACTTGTCAACACACGCGCACCGACAGCCGTCGGCGCCAGGCGCGGACGCCGCGGCGGCGCCACACCGTGGAACTGTGGTCGAACAACGAAAAGGCCGCCTTCCCGACATCCGGGCGGCGGCCTTGGGGCGCGTGGTCGCGCCGGTCAGGAAAGCCGTTCCGGGTGTCGCCGGACCTCGCGGTCGTGACCCGAGGTCAGCCCGACCAGCAGCCGCTGGCCGCACAGCGCGTCGCGCCGCGGGCTCAAGGGCTTGTGCCAGGCCATCATCGTGGTTCTCCTCGTGGTCCGTACTGCGATGTCGTGTGCTGAGAATAGAGCCCGGTATCGGGACCGGGCAAGGGATTTGATCCGCGCCGCCGCGCTCCGGACGTCCGGCCGGTCACGAGCGTGGCCCTGGCGGGGCGACGCCGCCCAGAACCGCAGGCACCCGGCCCGGCTCGGTCCGCGCGTCGGCTCGCCC
>JBAUUM010000776.1:0-4382 GCA_049582705.1 Actinocatenispora sp. | reverse complement strand
GGCCGGCGGCGTACCGTACCGGTGGGGTCGATCGACAGGGCATCGGGCAGCGCGGCGGGCGCGGGCGACGGTAGGGAGTTGGTCGCGATCAGGGACGGGGCGGGTCACCTCATCGGTTCGGCGGGGGCGGCGTGACCACCCTCGCAGCACATCTCATCAGTACCGGGCGGCTGGATCTGGTGCCGCTGGTCGTGGAGCACGCCGACGAGATGGCCGTCGTACTGTCCGATCCGGCTCTGCACACGTACATCGGCGGCGCTCCGGACACCGCGCGGGCCCTGCGCTCGCGCTACCAGCGGATGACCGTGGGCTCGCTCGATCCGGCCGTCTCCTGGCTGAACTGGGTCATCCGGCTCCGCGACGAGGACTGCCTGACCGGCACCGTGCAGGCAACGGTCGGCCCGTCCGGCGACGACCTGATCGCCGAGATCGCCTGGGTGGTGGGAACTCCCTGGCAGGGCCGGGGCATCGCCACCGAGGCGGCACAGGGGCTGGTCGGGTGGCTCGGCCAGCAGCCGGTGCGGACCGTCATCGCGCACATCCACCCCGACCACGGGGCGTCCTCCGCCGTGGCCACCGCCGCCGGGCTCACCCCCACCGCCGAGTGGCACGACGGCGAGGTCCGGTGGCGCCGGACCATCCGGCGCTGACCACCGTTGCGCAGGAAGTGGTGGTGTCACGCCCGGGGTTCTGCCGGTGTCTTCATGCCGAACCGCTGAGCAGACACACGTACGAGGAGCACACCATGGCGCTACGCGTTCCGAAGGCCGAGCTCACCCCCGAGCTCCGCGACAGCATGATCCAGCAGCTCGGTGCCGTGCCCGAGCCCGTCGAGGTGCTGTGGAACAACCCGAAGCTCGCCCGGGCCAACCAGGAGTTCGCGGCCAACGTGGCCACCTGGGACGCCGCGGACGCGAGCCTCAAGACGTTCGCGCACATGGCCGTCGCGGCACAGATCGGCTGCAGTTGGTGCCTGGACGTCAACTACTTCCAGGCACTGAACCAGAACCTGGACCTGACCAAGGCGAGCCAGGTACCGCGCTGGCGGCAGTCGGAGGTGTTCACGCCGCTGGAGCGCGACGTTCTCGAGTATGCCGAGGCCATGACCAACACACCGCCGACCGTCACCGACGAGCTGTCGAAGCGTCTGCTCGACCAGCTCGGCCCCGCGGCGCTGGTCGAACTCACCGTGTTCATCGGCTTCGCCAATCTGGCGGCCCGGTGCAACACGGCGCACGGCATCACGTCGCAGGGCTACTCCGCCGCGTGCGAGATCCCGCTGGTCGCGCGTCCCGACGAGGCCGGCGCGGCGTCGACGGCATGACCGACGACCCGTTCGTCGCCCACCACAGCCTGCTGTTCACCGTCGCCTACGAGATGCTCGGGTCGGCGGCCGACGCGGAGGACGTACTGCAGGAGTCCTGGCTGCGGTGGGCCGACGCCGACCACTCGCAGGTACGGGACCCGCGGGCGTACCTCGTCCGGATCGTCACACGGCAGTCGCTCAACCGCCTGCGGACGCTGTCTCGTCGACGCGAGGAGTACGTGGGTGAGTGGCTGCCGGAACCGCTGCTGACCAGTCCCGACATCGCCGAGGACGTCGCGCTCGCGGACAGCGTCTCGATCGCGATGCTGACCGTACTGGAAACGCTCGGGCCGACCGAGCGGGCGGTGTTCGTGCTGCACGAGGTTTTCGAGCTGCCGTACGGCGAGATCGCCGACGCCGTCGGGAAGTCCACGGCCGCGGTACGGCAGATCGCGCGGCGGGCACGCGAGCATGTGGCGGCGCGGCGACCGCGGGTGCGGGTGACCCGCTCGGAGCAGCAGGCCGTGGTCGAACGGTTCCTGGCCGCGTTGCGTACCGGGCAGTTGCAGGAGCTGATGCAGGTGTTGGCGCCGGACGTGGTCCTGATCGCCGACGGCGGCGGGATTGCGGGCGCCGCTGAGGCCCCGATCCACGGGGCCGAACTGGTGGCGACGATGCTCGCGCGCCCGAACCGCGTGGTGTCGACCGTGTGGCTCAACGGCGCGCCCGCGGGCCGGATCGAGATCGACGGCCAGCTGGCCGCGGTGAGCCTCGTGGTGGAGAACGGGCGGGTCACCCGCATCCACGCCGTGGCCAACCCGCGGAAGCTGACCCGCCTGGACGAGCCGACCGGCCTCAGCAGGTAGGTGGAGGAACGCCGCCGGGTGGTACCCGGCGGCGTTCCCGACAGCGTGGTGTCTCGCTGTCAGCCAGACTTTGATGCGAGTGCCACCGGCCCTCGTACAGGGTTCGGCGCGGCAAGCCGGAACCGGGAGGGTTTGCGGCATGCCGGAACCGGGAGGGCAACCGGCAGGGAACCCGCCGTTATCCGAGGCGCCGTAGCGCTGTCTCGATGGCGGCCTCGACCCGGGAGGTCATGCCGGGCACATCGACGGGACGGCGCCCAGCGACCTGACCACGGATCCACTTCGACCCGCTGGCGTCATAGTGCAGCAGGGCATACAGGTCCCACCACGGATCGAGAGTCACCCCGGCGATCGACTCGTAGAGCGACCGAAGCTGCTCAGCCCGCTCGGGCGAGTAGAGCGCCGCGAGGTATCGCCGACAGTGCCCGACGTCAATCGCGCGCGCTCCCCGATGGATGGAGTTCCAGTCGGTCAGTCCGGTGATCCTCCCGCGCGACCACAGCAGGTTGACCGGCAGGAAATCACAGTGCAGAAAGACGGCAGTGTCCTTGGGCGGCGGCGCCGCCATGACACCGAACGCCGCCTTCCACACAGCCGGCTTCCGTGCGTCGACCGGCACCTGAAACCCGTCCAGAGGAGCGATCCAGGAATCCGTCCACGGTCTGAACGTCTTCGCGGGGAGATCGAGGGAATGCAGCAATACGGCCATCTCCGCGATCCTCGTCAGCCACGACCGAGGTTCCGACGGACTGAGATGAACATGCCCCGGCAACCGCGTCATCAGCAACGACGGCACGCCCCCGGTCGAAGCACCAGCAACATCGTCAGCCAGGACGCCCGGAACCGGGAGCCCGCTTCCCGCCACCACGCCCAGGTTGGCGATCTCCTTCTCCAAGGTTTCCCGCAGGCCGAGCCCGCCCGGGTACTGCCGCAGTACGACGAACGTTCGCTTTCCACGTCGCTCGACGGTCAGCCGATTCACGGCGGAGCAGACCCCGCCGGTCAAGCGGCGATAGCCAACGACGCGACTGCCCCGACCCATCGACGCCGCAACCCAGGCGAGGGTCTCCGCGGAGGGCCGACGCTGCCTGAACCCGCCGTCCCGCCAGTCGCCGTCGGTCATGGGCGCGACCCTATTCGTCAGGGACCTGCGGCGACAGGGGTTTTCCAACCCGCCAGAGGCAGTGACCCGGCTGCTGGATGGCCGTCCGGGTCGGCCGCGCGGAACCTTCCGGTATCAAGTGTGGTGTCTCGTCATTGGCCGGGGGCCGACGACGTGACCTGGCTGGACACCCGCGCTCGGCCCCGTGCCGGAGGATCCGCACGGCGGGGTCGCGGCACCACCGGCTCGGGGTCGGACGGCCTGTCCTGTCGCCCGGCTTCCGCATGACGGTCGCGGGAGCGTGCCGGCCGGCGTGACCGTCTCGGCGGCGCGGGGCTCGGTCGGTACGGACGACGTGGCCGAAGAAGAAGCCGACGGCCAGGCAGCCGAGCGCGAAGAACAGCCAGGCGAGCACGGGCGATCCGGTGAGGGCGGTCATGCGCGCCCTCCGTCGCCGGTCACGGCATGAGCGACGGTCACCGCGACCACCCCGGGTACGACAGGCGGTGCCGGGCGAGCAGGAGCGCGTCCCGGTACGGATCGGTCGGCGGCACGGCGGAGCGGGTTCGGCGGAGCGGCCGAAACTGTCGCAGCGCGCGGATACGATGTGCGGGTCTCATCGGTCCTCCTGGATGGGTGGGCACGGGCGCGGTGCGGCTTTCCAGGGCGGGCACCGCGCCCGATCTCGTCTGTGGACACATGCCGGGCCGGCGGCGTCGACGGCAGCGCGGTCGCGGACTGCCTCGGCTCGAGGCAGTACTTCTGGGACAAGCCGGCCGACATCGAGCGCTTCACGTTTGCGTACGAGAGCGTGTGCGGGCAAGCTCTGGACGAGACCGCATCGACGGCGGTCATTGAAGCCACGGCGAAGGAGCTGGCCAGCGATGCGTGACTTGACCGGTGCGGTCTGGCGTAAGTCCACGCGCAGCAACAACAACAACGCCTGCGTCGAGGTGGCCCGCAACCTGACCGGTGTCGTCTGCGTACGCGACAGCAAGGACCCGACCGGCCCCGCCCTCGCCGTAGAGCCGGCCTCCTGGGCGCGCTTCCTCACCGAGGTCCGCACCGACCACCTGGCCGGCTGACCTCCACACGCTGACGGCCGGCA
>JBAUUM010000775.1:0-4409 GCA_049582705.1 Actinocatenispora sp. | reverse complement strand
TCTCAGGACGGCTCGACGAGCAGTTCGACCTGGGCGAGCGTCGCGCGCGCCCCGCCGGCGGTCGCCGTGACCTCCAACCGGTAGTGCGCGTACTCCCCCGGCGTCGCCACCCGGAACGGGCGGGTCTGCCGGCGCCACTCGAACGTCTCGTCGGTCCGCTCGTCGAGCACGGTCCACCGCGTGCCGTCCGGAGAGCCGCTGAGCGTCCAGGCAGTCGGGTCACCGTCGGCGTCGGTCGTACCGGAGGTGAGGGTGTAGTACGTCGCCTCCGGAGTACCGGAGGAGAACGCGTACCGCACCCACGGTGTCGCGGAGCCGAAGGTGACCTGCGTGGCGGACGTGTTGTCGAACAGCGCCGTCACGTCGGTGTCGCCACTCGCGGTGGCCTTCCCCCGTCCGGCACCGGTGGCGTCGGCCAGCGGCCGGGGCACCTCGTCGCCGTGGGTCAGCGACGGCGGTGCGTCGTCCGGACCGCTGCCCCACCTCGACGGCGAGGATCCCATGGTGAAGTCGAGCCGCGCGCCGTGCGCCAGATCCG
Organism: Actinocatenispora sp.; assembly: GCA_049582705.1. Lineage (GTDB taxonomy): Bacteria > Actinomycetota > Actinomycetes > Mycobacteriales > Micromonosporaceae > Actinocatenispora. The sequence continues at coordinate 3,871 of JBAUUM010000775.1, read as the reverse complement.
AGTGGTGCAGCCAGGTCCGCGGGTGCGGGCGACCGTTGAGCCGCAGGTCCCGCACGTACATGTGGTCGGTCGAGTTGCCCGCCGCGCTGATCACGACGTCCCGGCCGTTCTCCAGGTGCAGCGTGGCCCGGCGGAACAGCGGCGAGCCGATCACGTATCGTCCGCTGCCCATCTGCAACGGGTACAGGCCGAGGGCCGAGAACAGCCACCACGCGGACATCTCGCCGTTGTCCTCGTCGCCCGGGTAGCCCTGGCCGATGTCGCTGCCGGTGTACAGCCGCCGCAGCACCTCACGCGCCTTCGCCTGCGCGTGCCACGGCCGCCCGACGTAGTCGTACATGTAGATGATGTGGTGCGAGGGCTGGTTGCTGTGCCCGTACTGGCCCATCCGTACGTCCCGGGCCTCGAGCATCTCGTGGATGGTCCCGCCGTACGAGCCGGGATACTGCGCGGTCTCCGGCGTCGCGAAGAACGCGTCGAGCTTCTCGGCGAGCTTGTCCCGCCCGCCGTACAGGTTGGCCAGGCCCTGACCGTCGTGCGCGACGTGGAAGGCGAAGTTCCACCCGTCGGTCTCGGTGTAGTCGTTGCCCCACACCCGCGGGTCGTACTCGTCGGCCGGTACCCGTGGCGTGTGGTCGGCGTCGAAGCCCTGGAAGAACCCGATCTTCGGGTCGAACAGGTGCACGTAGTTGCGCGCCCGGCTCAGGTAGTAGCCGGATTCCTCGCTGTAGCGGCGTTTCTCCGGGCTGCCCGCCGGTGCGTGCCGGGCCAGTTCGGCCGCCATGGTGCCGATGCCGAAGTCGTTGAGGAACCCTTCCAGCGCCCAGGACACGCTCTCGTCGGTGTCGTCCGCGGTCCAGCCGAGGAAGATCGACGTCTCCAGGCCCTTACGGCCGACCGCCTCGTCGTCGGAGGCGACGGACGCGTTGCGCACCGCGGCCCGGTAGGCGGCACCGGCATCGAAGCCGGGCACCCCCTTCAGGTACGCGTCCGCGAACGCCACGTCGGAACTGGTGCCGGTCATCAGGTCGGCGTAGCCGGGCGAGGACCACCGGGCGATCCAGCCGCCGTCGAGGAACTGCTGCACGAACCCGCTGACCAGTTCGCCGGCCACGGTCGGGTAGAGCAGGCTGTACGCGGGCCAGGTGGTGCGGTAGGTGTCCCAGAAGCCGTTGTTGACGTAGATCTTGCCGGGCACGATCTTCGCGCCGGTCCGGGTCGGCGTCGAGGCACCGTCGGGCTCGGACACCGGACTGGCGTACGCGTACTTCGGTCGCCGCGCGCTGCCGGTGTTCTCGAACCCGGAGTTCGGGTACAGGTTGAGCCGGTACAGGTTGGAGTAGAGGGTGGTGAGCTGGTCCTGGCTCGCGCCGTCCACCTCGATGACGCCGAGCCGGGCGTCCCAGGCGTCGCGGGCCCGGTCCCGTACGGCCTCGAAGCGTTCCCGCCGACCGATCTCCAGGTCGAGGTTGCGTCGCGCCTGCTCGATGCCGAGCAGTGAGGTGGCGATCCGCATCGTCACGGTGCGGTCGCGGCCGGCGTCGAAACGCAGGTACCCGGTGACCTTGTCGCCGCCTCCGCCGGGCAGCATGCCGCTGTCGGTGACGGGCCGGTCGAAGGTGGCGTACACGTACAGCCGGGACGCCCCGGCGTGCCAGTTGGCGATGTTGACGTCGGAGTACCCGCTGAGCGAGCGGCCGTCCGGGTCGAGCGTCAGGCCGCCGGAGTTGTCGACGTTGTCGAGGATCAGCGCGGCGTGCTCGCCGGGGAAGGTGAACCGGAAGATCGCCGCGTGGTCGGTCGGCGCCAGTTCGGCGTGGATGCCGTTGTCGAAGCGGACGCCGTAGTGGTGCGCCTGGGCGGTTTCGTTCTCGTGCCGGAACGCCAGCGCCCGCACCGCCCGGTGCGCGTCCGGGGTGCCCGCGACGGCCGAGGGCATCACCTGGAACGTCTGCCGCTCCCCCATCCACGGGCTCGGCTCGTGGCTGATCGCGAACGCCTGCAGCTCGGGCCGGTTGTCGGCGTTGTTCTGCGACTGGTAGTGGTAGAGCCAGCTCTTCGACCCGGCGTCGGTGACCGGTACCCAGAAGTTGAACCCGTTCGGCACGGCGGTGGCCGGGATGTTGTTGCCCCGGGAGAAGTCCCCGGACGAGTTGGTGCCCCGGGTGGTGACCACGTGGTCCGTCGGCCGGGTGCGGCCGCCGTCGGCGACGCGTTCGACGGTGACGTCGTCGACCCAGCCGTGGAACAGCGCCGGTCCGTGCGGATTGTCGTAGCCGAACAGGATCCGGGTGATGCGCTTGCCGTTGGCGACCGCACCGACGTGGCAGCTGCGGGAGTTCCACTGGTCGGTGTAGAGGATCCTGGCCTCGCCGGTGCCCCGGGGCGGGAAGCCGACGCCGTACTGGTCGGTGGCCGGCAGGTCGGACAGGTACGTGCCGTCGGAGAACGCGAGGTCGATGCCCGCGTACGTGCTCGGGTAGGTCAGGTCACCGGCGGTCAGCTCGGGGAAGATCCGGTACGACAGCCGGGTGTCCGGGTGCACCGCGATGTCCACGTCGTAGAGCTTGTTGTACGCCCAGGCATGCCCGTCGACGGTGTGCTGCCCGGAGTACTCGAGCGCCTTGAGGCCGGTGAATCCGGCGCGCGGCAGCATGTTCGGCCCGTTGACCGGCCCGCTGGACACGAACGTCTTCATGTCCTCGGCGGGCGGTGGCGTGGTGTCGCCGTCGGACAGCTGCCACTCGGCGAGCTGGAGCAGGTCGGCGCCGTGGTTCGCGGTGACCCGCAGCCGGTAGTACGGGTAGCTCGTGGTGTTCTCCACGTGGTACTCGACGAGCTGGAACCGGTGCTCGAAGCTCTGGTCGTGCTGGGTGTCCAGGTCGGTCCAGGTGTCGCCGTCGGTGGAGCCCTGGAACACCCAGTCCTTCGGGTCCCGGTCGGCGGAGTCGTTGGCGGAGGTCAGCGCGTACGCCACGACGGCGACGGGCTCGGTGAGCGCGGCCCGCACCCAGCCGGTGGCGCTGCGGGCGAGCCACTTGGTGTTGAGGTCACCGTCGTTGAGGTTGCCGGCCACCTCGTCGGGCGGGTTCTCCGCGCTCGCGGTCACCGCGCTGATCCTGTCGGCGATGCTGCCGGGGATGCCGGTCGAGGAGTTACCGGTGACGCCGTGCGCCTTCTTGCGCCCGTGCGGGTCGGTCTCGGCGGTGCTGGTCCAGTCCGGGGCCGGGTCTCCCGGTTCGAAGGAGGTCACGAACGTCGAGGACCGCGCCGCGGATCCGTCGGCCCGGGTGGCCGACGGTCCGGATGTGGGCGCGGCGGACGCCGCGCCGGGCAACCCCTCGGCCATCGCGACCAATGATGCCCCGCCCACCAGCAACGATCTGCGTTTCACGCGCACGCCTCCATCGGACTGCCGGGCCGGGGATCGGCGCACGGGTCACGAACCACGGAATTCGCACCCAACCGGAATCTGACATCGTTGTCAAGGGAGGTACGGGGCGGACGGACGGACACGGGTAGCGCGTCGTCAGTCGCTCCCCGACGGCGCCGTCCCGACCGGGAACGGTGGCGGGCCGGTGCCGGACACCCGGTAGCGGCCCCACGGGTCGGCGTCGGTCAGCGTGGTGCGCGCCTCGCCGTGCGGGGTCCGCACCGTGACGTCCCGGGCCCGGTCGGCGGCCAGTCCGGCGACACCGTCGTCGGCCGCGAGCCTGCCGTACCACCGGTACCGCCCGCTGATCGGTTCGAACTCGCCGCGCAGCTCGGCGTCGACCCGCACCGACCGGCCGTCGACGCTGAGCGTCACCGGCCCGCGGTAGCCGTCCTCGTCCGGTCCGGCTTCCGTCGTGCCGGCGGGCCGGGTATCCGT
>JBAUUM010000774.1:0-2131 GCA_049582705.1 Actinocatenispora sp. | reverse complement strand
AGTACGTGGTGCGGCGCCTGCGGGCCAGCACCAGCAGCGCGGTCCCCCCGGCGAGCACCGCGAGGCCGCTGCCGACGATCAGCGCCAGCGAGGTGCCCGTCACCGGCAGGCCACCGTCGCCGCCGCTGGTACCGCCGGACGGTACGGGTGTCGCCGACCCGCTCGGGGAGCCGGCCGGTCCGCTCGGGGAGGCCGACGCGGAGGTCGACGCCGACGGTGAGGCGGACGCCGACGGGCTGGCGCTGGTCCCGCCGGTCGGGGAGCCCGAGGGTGTCGGGCAGGCGGCACCGGTCACGTCGTGCGGCGAGCCCGTGCCGTCGTCGTTGTCGGACGCGTCGATCCAGGAGCCGCCGCACTTCGTGCGGTACACCCAGCGGTACGCGCCGCCGGTGACGGTCGAGTCGGGGAAGTACAGCGAGGGCCAGGCACTGGTCGACGCCGGCCTGCCGGTGCAGTCGGTGGACGCCGTGCCGGTCCCGGGCACCTGGCAGGCGAAGTCGTAGCGGTCCTCGACGCCGTCGGTGCTCGGCGGCGCGGTACTGACCACGTCGAGCTCGTACCGGCCGGTGAACGTGCCCTGCGCCGCGACGACCGGGTCGCCGTCCCGGGGTGAGTTCGTCGCGCCGGGGATCGTACTGAAGCTGCCCCGGTCGGTCAGGACGACGTGCCAGCCGTCCCCGTCGGTCTTGGTGATCCGTACGGTCCGGTCGTAGCTGAGGCGGGCCCAGTAGCCGTGGTGCCCGGAGTCGACGTTGCCGGTGATGTGGACGGTGTGGTGCAGGGGGCGGACGCTGTCGGCGTGCGCCGTGCCGGCACCGGCGGCGGCGAGCGCGCCACCGGCGAACACGACGGCGGCGGTGCGCAGTACGCGCATCGGAGGTCCTTCCGTTGGGCGGGTCGGTACACGTTGGGCTGGGCGGTGCACAGTGCCTCGGTGTGCGGGGCGTGCGTCACCACACGTCGGGTCGGTCCGTACGGGTTTCACCCGGCGACGGGTTCGGGCCGCTCGGTCGTGCCGCGATGGCCGATCGGGTCCGGCGGCCCGCCGTACCGGTGGACCGTGTCCGCGTACGCCCTGCGCCCCTCGACACGGCGGCATACTGCCCGGCGACGAACGGGCCGCGCCGCTGCGGTCGTCCGGTGCCCGGCGAGGCACTCGTCCGGTGCCCGGTGTCCGACACCGTGCACTGTCGGCTTCCGGCCAGGAAACGGCCGGAGATGACCGTAGCCTCGGCCCAGGGGCACGGCCGAGGTCGTGTCACGGGGGAGAGGACGGACGAGGATGGCGACATTCGTGCTGGTTCCGGGGTTCTGGCTGGGCGGCTGGGCGTGGGACCGGGTGGCCCGGCCGCTGCGGGAGCGCGGCCACCTTGTGTACGAGGTGACCCTGACCGGCATGGCCGCCGACGGCGACGCCGATGCCGACGTCGACCTCGACACCCACGTCACCGACCTGGTCCGGCTCCTCACCGACGAGGACCTGCGCGACGTCGTACTGGTCGGGCACAGCTACGCCGGGATACCGGTCACCGGGGCGGCCGACCGCCGACCGGACCGGATCGGCCGGCTCGTCTACCTGGAGTCCGGACCACCATCGGACGGCATGTCGCACGCCGACCTGGAGCCGCCCGACGCCGGTACGGTCGGCTGGACCGAGCGGGACACCCGATGGATCCCGGTGCCGGTGTTCGATCCGACCGAGGACCCGGTGAACCTGGCCGGTCTCTCCAGTACCGACCTGGACCTGCTGCGTCAGCGCGGCGTACCGCAGCCGCGTGCGACCAGTACCCAGCCGTTGCGGCTGACCGACCCGGCGCGTCGCGCGCTGCCGACGGACCTGGTGTCCTGCACCTTCCCGGTCGAGACGGTGCGGGAGATGCTGGCCGCGGGCCACCCGTTCTTCGTCGAACTCGGCATGCTCACCGACCTGCGGGTACACCCGCTGCCCACCGGGCACTGGCCGATGTTCTCCCGGCCGGCCGATCTCGCCGGCCTGCTCGACGGGCTCGGCCAGAGCCTGGCCGACACGGCCTAGTTCCCGGCGGTCACGGCGCAGGGACTGGCCGACACGGCCCGGGACACCGGGCGGTCACGGCCCGGGGCGTTCCGGTCCCGGCGCCGGGCCGCGACC
>JBAUUM010000773.1:0-15492 GCA_049582705.1 Actinocatenispora sp. | reverse complement strand
CCTCAGGGTCGGAGACGGCACCGTTTCCGGGCGGCAAAATCTTGCTACCTGCCTAGAAAGGTTTGCTGGTGGTGTCGCCCGCCTCGGCGGTCGGTCGGGGAGGATGCGCTGCGCACGTCGCGCCCGGATCGACGGCTCCGTCCGACCACCGAATGCGGCCAGTGCGCCATGGCGGAGTCGAGGGTGTTCGCACCCGTTGCTATTCGGAGTAGCCGACCGATCTTGCCGAAATCTCCCTGTTTGACCAGGCACTATTACCGAAAGTGATTTTTACGCTCTTGTAAGTTACGCGACTGTGCGTCATGCTCGGCTCAACCGAATGGGGCGGTACGGCAGCAGTCCCGGACATCGCGGTCGATCCGACTGGCTCACCCTGTCGCGCGGACCGTGGCGAACCGTGACTCAGGCCTGCACGCGGCATCAGAGGGGGAGCGCGATGGGCATCTCCACAGTTCCGGGCAGGCTAGAACTGCTGGCCCCCGGACCGGTCCGTACCGTGCTGGCCTGCGTGCCCCCCGGCCCGGCGGCGCATCTGCTGGTCGAGCAGTTGATCGCGGCCGGGCGCGGTCACCTGGTCCGGCTCGCGACCACGCCGCGTCAGGCCATCCTCGGCTACGCCCGCAAGCCCACCGACGTGGTCATCGTCGACTACCGCTTCACCCGTGATCCGATCCGGGTGCTGGGGCCACGGCGCAGCCCGAACACCGCGGTGATCGTCGTGGACGCGGGCCGTGACGGCGAGTTGCTGGCCGCCCTGGCCGGCGCGGCCACCGGAGCCACCGGCCCGGCGCCGCCGTCCGTGGCGGAACTACGGATCCGGCTGACCTGCCGGGAGCAGCAGGTGCTGCGTCGGCTCTGCGACGGAGCGACCAACGAGGAGATCGCGGACGAACTGAGCATCGGCGCGGACACCGTCAAGACGCACGTGCGTCGCCTCTACGCCAAGCTGGGCGCCCGGCGCCGCACCCAGGCGGTGGCCATGGCGCTGCGTTCCGGCCTGGTGGAATGAGGCCGGCGCCGCGCGTACCGAGGACCGACGGCGGCGGTGGAGCAGCGGTTCGCGCGTCGATCCGGGCATGACGACGAGTCACAATCCGACAGCGGTTGGCCACGTATCGGCCGGGAACGCTCGCGGAGGCGGCCACTGTGGCGATAGCGTGACAAGCGTCACGCAAAGCCAGGCTCCTCGACGGTCGGAGGCTCGGTGCGGATCGGTGTGGTGCGCGAGACGGCGCCAGGAGAGCGACGGGTGGCCATCGTACCGGCGGCGGTGTCGCGGTTGACGACGCTGGGAGCCGAGGTACTGATCGAGCGGGACGCGGGTGCCGGCGCGTACTTCCCGGACGCGGAGTACGCCCAGGTCGGCGCCCGGATCGTGAGCCGCGAGGAGTTGTACGCCGAATCGGACGCCGTGCTGTCCGTGGGCGCCTCGCCCGACGACCTGCCCGGTCTGGTCCGTCGCGGTCAGGCGGTTGTCGTGCTGTGGCAGCCCGGCACGCGCCCCGAACTGGTCGATGGCCTGGCGGAGGCGGGCGCCACGCTGATCACGCTCGCCGGCGTGCCCCGCACGCTGAGCCGGGCGCAGACCATGGACGCGCTGTCCTCCCAGGCGAACGTCGCGGGCTACCAGGCCGTACTCATGGCCGCCGCGGCGTACCCCCGGTACTTCCCGATGCTGATCACGGCGGCGGGCACGGCGCGCCCGGCGGAGGTACTGGTACTGGGCGCCGGGGTGGCCGGGCTGCAGGCGATCGGCACCGCCCGCCGGCTGGGCGCGGTGGTGCGCGGCTACGACGTCCGGCCGGACACCCGCGAGCAGGTCGAGTCGGTCGGCGGGGAGTTCGTCGAGCTGGAGGCCGTCGAGGGCGGCGCCGGCTCCGGCGGGTACGCCAGGGCGCTCACCGGCCAGGAGCAGCGCAGCCAACAGGAGCAGCTGGCCGGCCAGATCGCCCGGCACGACGTGGTCGTCACGACGGCGCAGGTGCCGGGCAAGCCACCGCCGGTGCTGGTCACCGCCGAGGCGGTCAAGGCGATGCGACCCGGGTCGGTCATCGTCGACCTCGCCGCCGGCCCGTTCGGCGGCAACGTGGCGCTGTCGCGGCCGGAGGAGACCGTGACCACCGACAACGCGGTCACCATCATCGGGGCCGGCAACCTGCCCTCGGCGATGGCGCCGGCGTCGTCCACCGCCTACTCCCGCAACCTGTGCGCCCTGCTGGAGTACCTGGTCGACGACGGCGAGCTGGGCGTCGAGGGCGACGACGAGATCCGGGCCGGCGTCGTCGCGCTGCGCGAGGGCCGGTCCACCCGTGACCCGGAACCGACCGGAAACCAGGGAGGTGCGACGCGGTGAGCGTGGCTCTGCTGACCGACCTGACCGTCTTCGTGCTGGCCGTACTGGTCGGCTTCGAGGTGATCAGCAAGGTACCCGCGACCCTGCACACGCCGTTGATGTCCGGCGCCAACTCGATCCACGGCATCATCCTGATCGGTGTCATGATCATCGCCGGTACCGCGGAGACGACCGCCCAGTACATCCTGGTCGCGGTCGCCGGCGCGTTCGCCGCGGCGAACGTGGTGGGCGGCTACCTGGTCACCGACCGGATGCTGGAGATGTTCCGCAGCCGGCCGGAGCGTCCGAAGGTCGAGGGTCGCGCGTGAGCGGGCCGGAGACGGCGATCAGGCTCGGCTACCTGCTCGCCGCCGCGAGCTTCGTGCTCGGCCTGCACCTGATGAACTCGCCGGCCACGGCCCGCCGCGGCAACCTGTTGTCCGCCGCCGGCATGGCGCTGGCGGTGCTGATGACCGTGGTGCACCTGGTCCTCGACCGGCCGGGCATCGTCGGCCCGGTTGCGCTGGTGGTCGGCGTCGCGCTCGGTGGGGTGGCTGGGGCACTGATGGCCCGGCGCGTCCCGATGACCGGGATGCCGCAGCTGGTCAGCCTCTTCAACGCGGTGGGTGGCGGTGCGGCCGCGCTGGTCGCGCTGACCGAGTACCTCCGGCTGGCCGGCGCGGGGTCGGTGCCGGCCCGGGTCACCGTGACGACGGTGCTGGACGTGGTGATCGGTGGCGTCACCTTCACCGGGTCGCTGCTGGCCGCCGGCAAGCTGCAGGGCTGGATCCGCGGCAACCCCATCCTGTTCCCTGGACGTCGACCGGTGAGCGCGGCGCTGGTGGCGATCGTGCTGGCCGGGGCGGTACTCGTGCTGGTGACGCCGAGCGTGCCGGTGCTGCTGGTGGTCACGCTCGCCGCGCTCGGCTTCGGTGTGGCGATGGTGCTGCCCATCGGCGGCGCGGACATGCCGGTGGTGATCTCGCTGCTCAACGCGTTCACCGGCACCGCGGTGGCGATGGCGGGTTTCGTCCTGCACTCCACCGCCCTGATCATCGCGGGTGCGCTGGTCGGCGCGTCCGGCACCATCCTGACCAAGCTGATGGCCGACGCGATGAACAGGTCGGTGCTGTCCATCATGGTCGGCGGCTTCGGCACCGGCGACGCGGTGGCGGAGGTGACCGCCGCGGACGGTGCCGCGGTGCGCCGTACCACCGTCGAGGACGCCGCCATCCAGCTCGGCTACGCCCGCAAGGTGATCGTGGTGCCCGGGTACGGGCTGGCCGCGGCCCAGGCGCAGCACGAGCTGAGCGGGCTGGCCGAACTGCTCGCCGCGCACGGCGTCGAGGTCAGCTACGCGATCCATCCGGTGGCCGGCCGGATGCCCGGCCACATGAACGTCCTGCTGGCCGAGGCGAACGTGCCGTACCCGCTGCTGAAGGAGATGGAGGAGATCAACCCGGAGTTCCCGCTGGCGGACGTGGCCCTGGTGGTGGGGGCCAACGACGTGACGAACCCGGCGGCCCGCCGCGCCGGAAACCCGGTGTCCGGCATGCCGATCCTGGACGTGGACCAGGCCCGCAGCACGATCGTCATCAAGCGTTCGATGGGGCACGGGTACGCGGGCATCGACAACGAGCTGTACACCGCGCCCGGCACCAGCATGCTGTTCGCGGATGCCAAGTCGGGCCTGGCCGAGCTGACCGCGTCGGTCAAGACGCTGGTGGCCTGACCGGCGCCCGCGCCGGCCCGGCGCTCAGCGCCGGGAACTGCCCCGCACGTGCAGCTCGGTGTGCAGGGTGATGCGGCTCGCCGGCCGGCCCGGGTCGGCGATCCGTTGCAGGAGCAGGTTCGCCGCGGTGCGGCCCAGCTCGTAGGTCGGCTGGCTGACCGTGGACAGTGGCGGGCGGAGGAAACCGGCCCAGGGCACGTCGTCGAAGCCGACCACGGCCACCTCGCTGGGCACCGCCAGGCCGCGTTCGGCGAGACACTCCAGCGCGCCGACGGTCATCAGGTTGTTTCCCGCGAAGACCGCGTCGGGTCGGGCACCCGAGTCGAGCAGGTCGGTCATCGCGGCGTGCCCGCCGGCCTCCCGGAAGTTGGCGTAGCGGACCAGGCCCGGGTCGACCGTGCGGCCCGCGTCGCGCAGCGCGGCCTGGTACCCGCGTAGCCGCTCGCTCGCGGTGGTGACCTCGTGCGGGCCGGTGATGCAGGCGACGCGCTGGTAGCCCTGCTCGATCAGATGCGCGGTCGCCAGCCGGGCACCGTGCTCGTTGTCCACCAGCACGGTGTCGATCGCGGCGCCGTCGACCTCCCGGTCGATCGCCACGACGGGCGCGTGCGCGCCGAGCAGCCGGCCGATGTGGGTACTGAGATGTGTCGGGGAGATGATCACGCCGGCCATCTGTTCGGACAGCACGGCCGAGATGTAGCTGGCCTCCTTGTCCGGGTTCTCGTCGGCGTTGCACAGCACGACGGAGTACTGGGCGCTCTGCGCCACGTCCTCGACCCCGCGGACCAGGGCGGTGAAGAACGGGTTGTTGATGTCGGAGATGATCACGGCCCACAGGCTGGTGCGGCTGCGGCGCAGGTTGCGGGCCACCGCGTTGGGGCGGTAGTCGAGCTGGCGTGCCGCGTCCCGCACCCGCTCGGCCAGCTCGTCGTCGACGGTCTGCTTGCCGTTGAGGACCCGGGACACGGTGGCCGGGGAGACCTCGGCGGCCCGTGCGACGTCGTAGATGGTGGTCATGAATTTTCTCCGTGGTGTGGTCCCGGCGTCCGCGGTGATCCCTTGACGGGCTGCGGTGGCGCACCTAGTTTAGCCAGAAATCGTTTTCTCATCTCACTGCGGTGTGAGTAGTTTCTGGGGGCTGGATGGATCCGCGCAATTCGCTCGTCTCGTTGGCCGCTCTGACCGGCGGAAAGAGCCGCTCGATCAGCCCGGAGAACCGCACCGGGGAGCCCGGTCGGGGCGGCGCGGCGACCACCGGTACGGGCGCGGCCGCCGCCCGGGACCTGGGCACCGGGTGGAAGGTCTCGCCCAGCTTCGAACTGCCCGCCGGCGCGACCGAGGACCTCGCCGCCATCGACGGTCCCGGCATCATCCGGCACCTGTGGCTGACCACGCACACCGACCACTGGCGCCGGCTGGTACTGCGCATCTACTGGGAGGACTCCGACGTCCCCGCCGTCGAGACCCCGGTCGGGGACTTCTTCTGCCAGGGCTGGGGGGAGTTCGCCCAGGTCAGCTCGGTACCCGTGGCCGTGAACCCGCACGGAGGGTTCAACTGCTACTGGGACATGCCGTTCCGGGACCGGGCGCGTGTCACCCTGACCAACATCGGTGCCGAGCCGGCGATCGTGTACTACCAGGTCGACTACGAGCTGACCGAGGTGCCGGCGGACACCGGCTACCTGCACGCCGCGTGGCGTCGCAGCAACCCGCTGCCCTACGGCGAGGTGCACACCCTGCTGTCCGGTGTGACCGGACCCGGCCACTACGTGGGCAGCTACCTGGCCTGGGGGGTGAACTCCAGCGGCTGGTGGGGCGAGGGTGAGATCAAGTTCTACCTGGACGGCGACCGTGAGTACCCGACGATCTGCGGTACCGGCACCGAGGACTACTTCGGCGGCGCCTGGAACTTCGACGTGCCCGGGCAGGGCTACACCGCGTACAGCACGCCGTACCTCGGGCTGCCGCAGGTCATCCGGCCGGACGGGCTGTACCGGAGCCAGCAGCGCTTCGGCATGTACCGCTGGCACATCCAGGACCCGATCCGCTTCTCCGACGAACTGCGGGTGACCATCCAGGCCCTCGGCTGGCGCTCCGGCGGGCGCTACCTGCCGCTGCGCGACGACATCTCGTCCACCGCCTGGTGGTACCAGCAGGACCCGGCCGGCCTGCCCGGACCGGAGCTGAGCGCGGACGATCTGGAGATTGCCTGACGATTGCCGTGCGGTGTCCGACGTGCCACGCTGGGTACGGAGAGGACGACGCCATGGCTGACACCACACGGGACGACCCCCGCCCCGGGCACACCGGGCCGGACGTCGCGGAGCCGACGCACGACCCGGTGCCCCGGGCGGGCCGTTTTCGGACGCTGCCCGCGCGGATCAGGCCCGAGGACCTGAGCACCACCCAGGCCGAACCGAGGGTGCCTCTGCCGGAGGACCCGCACCGGGACGCCCTGCAGGCCGGCGGCTGAGGCCCGCCGGCCCACTCGGCGACGCCCGGTCAGTAGCCGCGGGTACGTCGGGCCGCCGGGCGGCGCCGCGGGCTGGTCCCGACGGAACCCCCGCGTCCCCGGGCGCGGACCAGTTCGCCGCCGAGGCTGATTCCGGCCGCCAGCGCGAACGCCGTGGCGATCGCGCTGGAGAGGCTGACCAGCCCCAGGTTGACGTCGTTGTGGCTGATCTCCAGCAGCCCCCGGTACAGCGGGGTCCCCGGCAGCAGCGGCGCGATCAGCGGCACCGTGTAGGGCAGCGACGGGGAACGGAGACGCATGGCGATCAGGTGTGCGGCCAGGCCGACCACCGCCGCGGCGACGCCCGCGGCGAGTACTGGCATCACGCCGATCGTGCGCAGTGAGGTGTAGACCGTCCAGATCAGCGCGCCACCGACGGCGGCCGTGGGCAGCGCCCGTACCGGTACCGCCAGGGCGACCGCGAAGGTCACCGAGATGGCCACCGCGGCAAGCACCTGGACCGGCGAGAACACCGTGAACGTGGAGGGCGCCGCCTCCACGCTCAGGGGCAGGCCGAGGTGGATGGCGGAGTACACGGTCAGGCCCACGCCGATCACCAGCGCGGCGACGATGAAGAAGACCTCCAGCAACCGGGCCGCGGAGGAGACGAACGCGCCGGTGATGCCGTCGAGCACGCTGGCGACCAGGGGGCGGCCGGGCAGCAACGCGATGATGGAACCGGTCACCACGGCCGAACCCTGCACGGGCAGGCCGGTCGCGATCAGCAGCACGGCGATCAGCGACCCGATCGCCGCCGCCGCGACCTGCTGGTAGAACTCGGCGATGCCGCGACGGGCGAGCAGGACCGCCGCGCCGTCCGCGCCGAGGGTGGCCAGGAACGCGATGGCCGCCACCAGCAGGCCACCACCCGCGAGGACACTGGCCGATGCGGCGACACCGGGCAGCGCCAACGCGATGAGCCACGACGGGTACGGCGGGCCGGCGCGCTTGATCGCGCGCAGCCGCACGAAGGCGTCGTCCAGATCGACGAGACCCAGGGCGGCGTCCTGGACGAGCTTGTGGATGTCCACGAGGCGCGAGTAGTCGGGCAGCCGGCGTCGTACGGACCGCTCGCCGGTCACCGGCGGGGCACCGTCGGTCGGCACGCAGGACAGGGAGATCGCGGTGAAGGTGACCGCCGCCTCGCTGCGCGGCAGCCCGTACGCGACGGACAGGCTGCGCATCGCCTCGCTGACGTTCTCGGTGGCCTCGCCGGAGGCGAGCAGCAGCTCGCCGACCCGGAGCGCGAGATCCATGGCCCGGTAGGTCGTGGCGTCGCCGGCCTCCTCGGGTTCCGGCTCGACGGTACGGTCCCGACCGGCCCGTTCACGGACCCGTTCCCACACGGTACGGGCGCGGCGCAGCTGCCGAACGTCGAAGCGCTGCTGCGTGGTCTGGGTCATCGGGTCCTCACGCTCGGGGCATGCTTGCGCCCCGGCTCGGGGCCGGGGCGACGGCACAACAATGGGTACGACACCTGCCCATCTCGGGGCACATCCAAAAGTCTAGGAAGCATCGGGCGCCCTGGAAAACAGCGACGCGGTGATCTCCGTCAACTCCTGTGACGGACACCAGTCGGTACGGACCGTGCGCGCCTCGATACCGATCGGCCGGCCTGGTCACGGGCCGGCAACGGCTACGCCGGTCGGATCTGGAAAGTCGCCCGCAAAACGGGCATGCTGTAGGGGCCGTCGGAGGCTCCACGACACCGCCGGGGAAATCGGAGGCAACATGCTGCTGCGAGTCGGGCGTCGCCGTGGTCGCGGCGCGCTCGGTGCGGTCCTGGCCGTCCTCGCCCTGGCCGTCACGTCCTGTTCCAACCGGGTCGACGCGGGCGGGGCGGACCCGGGCGCGGCCTCCGGACAGGTCGCCGACCACCAGCTCAGTTTCGCGGTGGTCAGCCACGGCAGCGCCGGTGATCCGTTCTGGACCGTGGTGAAGAACGGCGCCAAGCAGGCCGGCAAGGACCTGGACGTGCACGTCAGCTACCAGGGCAGTGGCGCGCCGCAGACGCAGGCGCAGCTGATCGACGCCGCGGTCAACCAGCACGTCGACGGCCTGATCGTCTCGATGGCCAACCCGGACGCGCTGAAGTCCTCGATCCTGCGGGCCGAGCACGCCGGCATCCCGGTTGTCACGATCAACTCCGGCCAGTCCGAGTCCAAGAAGTTCGGCGCGCTCACCCACGTCGGCCAGGACGAGACCGTCGCCGGTCGTGGCGCCGGTGCCCGGCTGCGTACCAGCGGGGTACGGCACGTGCTCTGCGTGATCCACGAGGCGGGCAACATCGCCCTGGAGCAGCGCTGCCAGGGCGCCAAGAAGGGACTGGGGCCCGGCGCCACCCTGCAGACCCTCCAGGTGGACGTCAACAACCTGCAGAACGCGCAGTCCACGATCCAGGCCAAGCTCTCGGCCGACCCCGACATCGACGGCGTACTGACCCTGAACCCGGCGGTCGGGACGGTCGCGGTCACCGCCCGCGACGGCGCCGACTCGAAGGCGAAGATCGCCACCTTCGATGTCAGTGACGAGGTCACCTCGGCCATCCGGAAGGGCCGCATCCTCTTCGCCGTCGACCAGCAGCCGTACCTGCAGGGCTACCTGCCGGTGCAGTTCCTGACCCTGTACGCGAACAACGCCAACACCGTGGGTGGCGGGGAGCCGGTGCTCACCGGTCCGGGCTTCGTCACCAAGCAGAACGCGGCGAGGGTCGCCAAGCTCGCCAAGCGGGGCACCCGGTGAGCGTGACGGAAGGGGAAGAGGCGACCATGACCGCCACCGCGGAGCGCTCCGACGAACGCCTGGCCGACGTGGGCATCGCGCGGAGGCTGCTGGGACGTCCCGAACTGGGCTCGCTGATCGGCGCGGCCCTCGTCCTGGTGTTCTTCTCGCTGATCTCCGACGTCTTCCGGTCCCCGGCCGGCGTGGCGAACTGGCTGGACCCGGCCTCCACGTTGGGCATCATGGCCGTCGCGGTGGCCATGCTGATGATCGGCGGCGAGTTCGACCTGTCCGCCGGCGTGATGACCGGCAGCGTCGGGCTGTGGGTGACCATCCTGGCCACCCGCTACGACCTGAACGTGTGGGTCGCCGTGCTCGTGGCGTTGTGCTTCGCGCTGCTCGTCGGCTTCCTCAACGGCTACGTGGTGGTCCGCACCGGCCTGCCGAGCTTCATCATCACCCTCGGCACGTTCCTGGTACTGCAGGGGCTGAACCTGGGCGTCACCAAGTTCCTGACCGGCACCGTGCTGGTCGGCGGGTTGACCGGCAGCGGCGGGTTCAGCAGCGCGCACTTCCTGTTCGCGTCCTCCGTGGTGATCGGCGGCGTGTACTTCAAGGTCTCCATCGTGTGGTGGATCGTGCTGACCGCGATCGCCACGCTCGCGCTGTTGCGCACCAGGTTCGGCAACTGGACGTTCGCGGTCGGCGGTGACGTGACCGCGGCGCGCAACGTGGGAGTGCCGGCCGCCCGTACCAAGATCTCCCTGTTCATGGTGACGACCGGGGCGGCCTGGCTGGTCGGCACGATGACCGCGCTGCGGCTCACCTCGACCCAGGCGAACCAGGGTGTCGGCGACGAACTGATCTACATCGTCGCGGCCGTGATCGGCGGTTGCCTGCTCACCGGTGGGTTCGGCTCGGCGATCGGCGCGGCGCTCGGCGCGCTCATCTTCGGCATGACCTCCGTGGGCATCGTCTACGCCGGCTGGGACGCCGACTGGTTCAAGTTCTTCCTCGGCGCAATGCTGCTGCTCGCGGTGTTCGCCAACCGGCTCGTCCGCCGGTACGCCGAACGGAACCGGAGGTAGTCGGCGAGATGACGGCAGCACTGCTGGAGGTCCAGGATCTCCACAAGTACTTCGGCGGCGTCATCGCCCTGGCCGGGGTGTCCACCACGGCGCGGGCCGGGGAGATCACCTGCGTGCTCGGTGACAACGGCGCGGGCAAGTCGACGCTGATCAGGATGCTGTCCGGGGTGCACCCGCCGGACAAGGGCCACATCCTGCTCGACGGCAGGCCGGTCCACTTCACCAGCCCGCGGGCGGCGTTGGACGCCGGCATCGCGACCGTGTACCAGGACCTGGCGATGATCCCGCTCATGTCCATCTGGCGGAACTTCTTCCTGGGCGCCGAACCGACGCGCGGCGTGGGGCCGTTCCGCTGGTTCGACGTCGCGAAGGCCCGGGAGGTCACCCGTCATGCGCTGGCCGACATGGGCATCGACGTGCGCGACCCGGACCAGTCGGTCGGCACCCTGTCCGGTGGCGAGCGGCAGTCCGTGGCGATCGCCCGGGCCGTGCACTTCGGTGCGCGGGTGCTGATCCTCGACGAGCCCACCTCGGCGCTCGGGGTCAAGCAGGCCGCGATCGTGCTGCGGCTCGCGACACGGGCCCGTGACCGCGGCCTGGCCGTCGTGTTCATCACCCACAACCCCAACCACGCGTACCCGATCGGGGACCGCTTC
Organism: Actinocatenispora sp.; assembly: GCA_049582705.1. GTDB lineage: Bacteria > Actinomycetota > Actinomycetes > Mycobacteriales > Micromonosporaceae > Actinocatenispora. Next base: position 4,451 of record JBAUUM010000773.1, on the reverse strand, counting down.
CTGCTGCTGAACCGTGGCCGCAGCATGGGCGACTTCGCCAAGTCGGAGATCGACCAGCCGACCCTCACCCAGATGATGGCCGGCGGCGCGGAACTGGCCGGACTCGCCGAGGAACTGGGCCGCGACGGGGGTTCCTCCGACCCGGACGGGGAGGCGACGGAGGCCGGCGAGCATTGAGGCAGGCCCCCGGGTATCCGCGGGCACCGGCGGTGCCCGCACCCGGTCAGAGGCCGAGGACGGAGATGCCGGTCGCGCGTGCGGAGACGGTCCGGTGCAGCACCCGTTGACCCCGAGGGTCGAGTTCCCATCCGGTCAACAGCAGCCACCGTGCCTGATCGGTCTCCCGATCCTCCGCGGCGTCGATCGTGGACGGCCGTGGTGGGGCGGTGATCAGCAGCTTGATGGGCCGGCTCTTGAACTGTGGCGAGGCCTCGGGGCCGAGGTACACCGTCTGCCCGACGTGCGGAATGACTCCCATCGTCACCCATCCATGATCCGCCGGCACGGATTCGGTGGATAGACCGACGCTGAGGAAGCAATGACCGTCACACCCGGCGACGAAGTCGCGTCGGTGGGCCGCCGAACGGCCGGAAGGATGTAGGGTGTCGATCGCCGCCGGCCGAGCGCGTCCGCGGTTCCGACGGGGGACCCCGCCGGAACCACCTTCCGCGCGAGGCCTACGCGGCCCGTGCCGGCACGTGCATGGCGGACAGCAGCATCGGCAGGGAACGGTGCAGCTCCCGCTGCCAGTACGGCCAGGCATGGGTGCCGGCGCCGTAGAAGTCCGTGACCAGCCGGCGGTCGTGCAGGGAAGCGAGCCGGTCGGCCAGGTGCTGGTTCTCGGCCCGGAACAGGGTCTCGTACGCGCTGCTCGCGCCGGGTGGGTCGAGCGGACCCGCGGTGCCGTCACCGCAGGACAGGAAGACCGGGATGTGCCGCAGGGCGAACGCCAGGTAGTACGGGTCGTGGGCGGCCCAGACACCGCGGTCGGCCACCGGGTCACCCCACAGCGCGTACGGATCGGCACCCTGACCCTCGGCGATGTCGAGCACGTTCTCCGGGCCGCCGGGCTGGTAGAGGGTGTCGACGACGCCACTGTACGAGGCGGCCGCCCGGAACATCCCCGGGTGCCGGCCCGCGTAGGCCAGCGCTCCGTACCCACCCATGGACAGGCCGGCGACGCTGCGGTCGGGGCCCGCGCCGTAGCCGTGTTCCAGGATCTGGCGCAGTTCGGTCAGGTGGAAGGTCTCCCAGGCGGGCGTGCCACCGGCACCGTTGTTCCGCCAGTTGCTGTAGAAGCCGGTGTTGCCCGCCTCCGGCATGACGACCAGCACGTGCCGTAGTGCCGGGATGCTCGCCACGTCGGTCAGCGCGGTCCAGCTCGTGTAGTCGCCGCAGCAGCCGTGCAGCAGCCACAGCGTCGGCCAGCGGCGCGTGTCGCTGCGCTGGTCCCAGCCGTCCGGGGTCAGCAGCCGTACCCGGACGCTGGTGCCGAGCGCGGGGGAGGAGACGGTCAGGTCGACCTGGCGCGGCGCGACCTGCTGCTCGTCGGTGACGCGGGCGCCGTCCGCGGCGGTGGTGTGGGTGGGTGGGGTGGCGGCCTGGGCCGCGACGGCGGCCGGCCCGAGCAGCGTGAGCGCACCGGCCACCGCGATCAGCAGCAGCCGGGCAGGGGAGGGGATGGGCATGCGTCACCTCATCGGATTGGTTGCGATGCGACCCTTTCCTACCGCATCGGGGTACACGGCCGGAAGGTCCGCGCCGTGCCGGTCGGGCAACGGTGGCGGACCGGGGGGCGGGCTTCCCGACCTGCGGACGCACCCGGCGGCCGTCGGGCCGTGCCGGCTCACCCCCGGTACGGTGACAGCCGGCGACGACCTCGCGCCCCGGTGGCGGGCGGTACCTGCGCCTCCCGGGCGGACGGTGTGCCGCGCGACTCCCTCCCCGGCGCACTGTCGCCGACTCCGCTCCGGTTCGAGGAGCGGCTACCACGGGTGGTGACGGGAGATCGGCACGATGCGCGTTCCGGTTCTGGCGCGGCCGCGCATCGACCCGTACATCCTGGCGCTGCTGGCGATGGTCGGGCTGGCCGCGCTGTTCCCGGCGCGGGGCGTGGGCGCCGTGGTGTTCGGCCACGCCACGGACGTCGCCATCGCGGTGCTGTTCTTCCTGTACGGCGTGCGCCTGTCGCCGCGCACGGCGTTGGCGGGCGCGCGGCACTGGCGGCTGCACCTGATGGTGTTCCTGAGTACGTTCGCACTGTTCCCGGCGCTCGCGCTGGTGGCCCGGCTGCTGGTTCCCTCGGTACTGAGTCCGGGGTTGTACGTCGGGGTGGTGTTCCTCTGCGCGTTGCCCTCGACGATCCAGTCGTCGATCGCGTTCACCTCGATCGCCCGGGGGAACGTGGCCGCCGCGATCTGTGCGGCGTCGTTCTCCAACCTGATCGGCATCGTCGTCACGCCGCTGCTGGTCTCGGTGATGCTCTCCGGGCAGGGCCCGGGGTTCTCGCTGGACTCGGTGCGCGACATCCTGCTGCAGCTGATGGCGCCGTTCGTGGCCGGCCAGCTGCTGCGGCCGTGGTTCGGCGGGTTCGTGGAACGCCACCGCAGGGTTCTCAGCCCGGTCGACCGGGGGTCGATCCTGCTGGTGGTGTACACGGCGTTCAGTGAGGGCGTGGCCGCCGGCGTCTGGCACCAGCTCTCGCTGCCGCGTCTCGGCGCCCTGGTGCTCGTCGACGCGGTGCTGCTGGCGGTGGTGCTCGCCGTGACGTACCTGGCGTCGTCGTGGCTCCGGTTCGACCGGGCGGACCGGATCACGATCGTGTTCTGCGGCTCGAAGAAGAGTCTGGCGTCCGGTCTGCCGATGGCCAGCGTGCTGTTCTCGTCCGGGCCGGTGGCCCTGGCGGTTCTGCCGTTGATGCTCTTCCACCAGCTCCAGCTCATAGTCTGCGCGTGGTTGGCGCAGCGGTGGGGGCGGCAGGCGACGGCGGTCGAGCAGCCCGCGGAGTCACAGTCCGTCGTGGGGTGACCGCACCACGGTGTTTCGTCGGGCTCTCCGCCGGTGGCGGATTCGGGTGGGTCGCCTTGCGGACCCCATACCGGGCGCGAGATCATCGCATGCGCCGGACGCTTCCCGGCGCGGGGCGACGAGAGGGCCAGCCGTGGTGGATGTCCTGGGCGCGATGGTCGGTGTGCTGGTGATCGCCGGCGCGATCGGGCTGTTCGTCACGCGTGGCTCGAGCCATGTCCTGATCAAGAAGAAGCTGTGGAAGCTGATCGGCATCGCGGTGCTGGTCCTGTTGACGATCGGTTATCTCCGGGCTCACAGCAAGTAGCGCCGATGGCGGTCGGGATGAGGCCGCGCATCGAGTACGCACAGCGCTGCCGGGCCTGCGCCAGGTCTGTTCCGTGGTCGATTCTGAGCAGTCAGTGACCAGAAAACACCTGGTCACGTCCGCAATGCTCGCGATTCTTGCGTGAAGAGGCTATTCTTCCGGCACAGCTCGCAGAAGGCGCGCCATCATTCGGAAAACGCGGCGCCGACAATCCGATCATTGAGCACCGCGTGAGGAGAGATAGCGGTGAGTAGCGCCTTGGCAGCGCGAGACATGACGTCGAACAATGCCGTCGGCAATCGACTCTTTACCAGCTACGGCATGCTGCTGTTCGACTACTGTCTCCTTCTCATTCAGGACGTCAGCCGAGCCACGACCGCGGTCCACGACAGCATTCTGGTGGCCACCAGCAACCAGGAGCGGTTGGGCCACGTCGAGGACGACCAGACCTGGCTGTACGCGATCGCCCGCAACGAGTGCGCGCGCGGGCAACTGCCGCCCGAGCCGGGACGTGTCGCCCCCGAGCCCGTCTCGCCCCTCGGCGAGAAGGCCGACGAGGTGAGCGCCGCGGTCTGGCACGCGGTCGGGCGGCTCGACCAGCCGAGCCGCGAACTCATCCTGCTCAACTCCCGGCACCGGCTCAGCTACCCGCACATCGCCACGATGCTCGGCGTCTCCCCGCGGCGGGTCCGGTGGCGCGCCAACCAGGCCCACCGACGGTTGGAACTGGCCGTCGGCGCGGCGCCGGCTGTCGGTGACCTCGCCCGCCACGGGGTGTCGCTGCGGCACCGGGTCGAGGTCGTACTCGCCTCCGGTCAACTGTGCGAGGCGCCGGAAGGTCTCAAGGACTTCGTCCGCGGCTCCTGCGGGGTGCCAGCACGGGTGCTGCACTACGGCGTGCGCGCCGGTCAGTTCCAGTCCAACGGTTTCCCCAAGCCCTGGGACCGGCACCAGAGCCGGCACGTGTCGTCGCGTTCGGTGGCGGCCGGCTGCGTCCTGTTGCTGCCCCTGCTCGCCGCGGCCGACGGGGTCGCCGGGACGGGCGCGCTGTCGGTGAGCGCGACCAGCCAGCCGGGAGGTCGGCACGCGGAGGCCGCCGGCCCGCCAGGCGCGGGAC